>JBDSTJ010000333.1:0-4280 GCA_039928335.1 Streptosporangiaceae bacterium
CGCTTGGTCGTGGTCCGCAGGTCGACCAGCGGCCCGCTGGTGCGCAGTTCCCACCGCCCCCAAAGCGTGAACACGACCACCGCGGCGGCGAACAGGCCCAGGATCGTGCCGCTGGCCCAACCCCAGTCACCGCCCTTGGAGATCGCGAGCAGCACGCAGATGAGGCCGGTCGACAGGCCGAGCGCGCCGACGACGTCAAAGCGGCCCCCGGCCCGTACCGGCGACTCCGGGACCAGCACCACGACCAGCACGAACACGATCGCGCCGAGTCCCGCCGAACCCCAGAAGAGGGTGTGCCAGTCGGTGTGTTGGGCGACGGCGGCGGCCGCGGGAAGGCCGAGCGCGCCACCCACGCCGAGTGAGGAACTCATGAGCGCCATGGCCGAGCCCATCTTCTCCGGCGGCAGTTCGTCGCGCATGATGCTGATGCCGAGCGGAATCACGCAGAAGGCGCTGCCCTGGAGCGCCCGGCCGATCACGACGGGGACCAGTGAGTCGCCCAGCGCGCAGACGACCGATCCGATGATCAGCAGACCGAGGGCGAACAGCAGCATCCGCCGCTTGCCGTACATGTCGGCGAGCCGGCCGAAGACCGGGGTCGTCACCGCGCCGGCGAGCAGGGTCGCGGTGATCGCCCAGAACCCGTTGGAGGCCGTGGTGTGCAGCAGGACAGGCAGCTCACCGATCAGCGGGACCACGAGCGTCTGCATCGCGGACACCATGATCCCTGCGCAGGCGAGGGCGAAGACGAGGGGCCCGGTACTGCGGTGGGCGGTAGGCAAGGGAGACTCCTGGGGGATCGGACAACATATGCATCTTACACATCATGTGCAGGCTGCACAGCGATCCCGCTGTTGCGGTGATCACAGCCCCTTGCGGCGATGAACAACCACTAGCCTTGCGGGCATGCTGGACGACGTTTTTCACATTGAGCGGGAGCTCATGCTGATCAGCCGTCATCAGGTGATGGCGGTGCGGCAGGGCAAGCGGCCCGAGGGCTGGCTGGACCGGTCGGCGTACACGCTACTGAGCAGGCTCGAGGCGGCGGGGCCGATGTCCATCGGCCAACTCGCCGAGGCCTTCTCTCTCGACACCTCCACCGTCAACCGGCAGACTGCGGCGATGCTCCGGTCCGGTCTGGCCGAACGCATCCCCGACCCTGACGGCGGGCTCGCGCGCAAACTGCGCATCACCGAGGTGGGCGCGCGGCGGCTCGCGGCCGACCGGGAGTGGTCGCAGGAGGTGATCGGCAGCGTGCTCACCGACTGGACCCCGGCAGAGATTCGCCAGCTCGCCGAGTGCCTCACCCATCTCAACGTCAGCATCGAGAAACGCGAGGGCCACCCGTGGCCGCGCAGGACCCTCCCGGTGCAGGCCGAGGCCTGACAGGCCAAAGGCGCGGCCCCATCGCCTGGGGCCGCGCCTCAGAAGAACCGCGCGTCAGTGCCGGATCTTGGACTTGGCGTTGCGTGCGCTCACCTTGGCCTGCTTGCCCGCTGACTTCAGCTGGCCCTTGGCCTGCTTGCGCGCCACCTTGCCCTGAGCCTTGGCCTGCTTGCGAGCCGACACCAGGGCCGACTGCATGCTCTTTTTGGCCTGCTTGCCGGCGACCGCGCCGTGCACCTTGGCCTGCTCTCCCGCCACGCTGGCCAGGATCCTGGCGGCGGTGGCCGCTTCCTGCCCGGCGACCTGGAGATGCCCGCTGGCCTTGCCCCAGCTGGCCTTGCGAGCCTGCCTGCGGCGCCAGGCCCAGACGGCCGCGACCGCCACAGCGAGGACTCCCGCCCCCGCCTTGCCCGCCGAAGCCGCCTCCGGCGACTTCACGGTCTCGCGGGAGAAGCTCTTCAGATCGTTATTCTGCGTGGACTCTTCGGGCACGATGTACGGGGTTCCGGTTCCTGCGCCCTGGTCGGTGCTCATCTGTACACACCCTCTCGGTCGACTGATGTTTTCTTTCCCCCTGGGCGGTTCCTAAACAATGAACCCTGCTTGACCGGAATCCGAGATAAGTACTCATACCCTTCGGAGAAGTCCACTGAACGGGAGAGAGCGATGAGTGAGTACACGTCCGCACTGCACAGCCGTCTCCGCGCAGCCGATCGGGAGCTGAGGACCGCGGTGGACGACGGTGACGACTACACCGCCGTGGCCTACGCCGCCGAGATCGCCGACCTGCTGGAGTCGGCCCGCCGCAACGGTGCCGACGTGCCGCACCCACGGGACTGGCATCCGGAACTCGCCGTTTCGGAGTGATCTGCCGGTCAACGGAGTTTCTCACCCCGTTCAGGCGATCTTCAGGCATCTCACCCGCCCGGCGTGGGGTCGCGTTACCCTTTGGAGGCGCGGCTTCACAGCGGGCAGCCGGACCCGGTCGGCGCGCGCCGGAGCAGGATTCAGACAGGCACAGCGCGGCCAAGCCTCCCTCACGGCCGCGGAACGGAGCACGTGATTGGCCGGGCCAGTTCTGCAACAGATGGAGCCGTTCCTCGACGGCGTCACCGACCCGGTCCGAGCCGCGGGCCGGCTCGCCGAGACCTTGGTCCCCAGGTTCGCCGACCATGTGGTGGTCCACCTGATGGACCGGATCGTGTCGGGCCGCGACAACGACACGCCGTCCGGACCGCGGATGTCGGTCCACCGGGTCGCCAGCACCCTCAAGCTACTTCCCGCCGGTGACATCGTCCGCTGGGTGCGCGACAGCGCGGTGACGCGGTCGCTGAACCGGGGCCAGACCTTCCGGATCCCCGAGCTGAGCGCCTCCGTCGCCGACCACCTGGCCGACCAGCTCGCCACTCCCGCCCTGACGACGCTGCTGCGCTCCGGGTCGGCGCTGCTGATCCCGCTGAGGGCCGGCAGCACGCTGTTCGGCGGTGTCCTGTTGGTCAACGGCCCCGGCCGGGCCGCCTGCGACGCCAACGGCCTGGCCGACGCCGAGGAACTGACCCGGCTGACCGCCGAACGCATCCACGCCGCGTACCGGCACCGCCCCGAAGTGACCCTCGGCCAGGAGCTGCGGCGCGGCGCGCTGCCCCGGGTCGCGGCGGGACTGTACGGCGTCGAGGTCGCCTCCCGCTACGTGCCGCGCCGGCACGAACTGCTCGGCGGCGACTGGTTCGACACGCTCGCGCTGCCCCGCGGCCGGACCGGGCTGGTCATCGGCGACGTCGCAGGCCAGGGTGCGGAGGTCGCCTTCCTGATGAGCCAGTGCCGGGCCGCGGTACGTGCCCTCGCCCTGTTCGACCTCGCGCCGGATGAGTTCCTGCACCGCTTCGACCAGCTGGTGCGGGCCCTGGGCTCCGGGCAGCGGCTGGGCGGGAGGCTCCAGGTGACCTGCCTGTACGCCGTGTACGACCCGGGCGAGCGCCGGTGCTGGATCGCCAACGCCGGGCACGTCCCGCCGGTGCTGATCGACCCCAACGGACGGGGCTGCGTCCTCACCCTGCCCGCCGGGGTGCCGCTGGGCGTCGGCGGGGTCGACTTCGAGACCCGCTCGTTCTACGCCGGCGACGGCAGCCTGCTCATGCTCTGCACCGACGGTCTGTTCCAGGCGGGCCACCGCGATCTGGCCTCCGGCCTCCGGGTCGTCGCCGACCAGCTGACCGGGCCGCTCCGCTCGCCCGAGCAGGCCTGCGCCGAGGTAATGACGGGCCTGACCCCCGACAGTCTCCAGGATGGTTTCTACGACGGGCTCCACGACGGGCTCCACGACGATGTCACGCTGCTGGCCGTCCGGCTGACCGGCCCGCCGCGCGCCCCGCGCCCCCCGAGCACCGAACATCCGCCCGCCACCGTAGGCCGTCCCGCCGGCCCCGTCACGCGGCCCGGCGCGCTTCCGGCCACCGATCTGATCGGCCGGAAGGCGGAGCTCGCCGGCATCCGCAGGCTGATGGGGTTCGCCCGCCTGGTGACCCTGACCGGCGCGGCCGGAGCGGGCAAGTCGCACCTGGCCCGGCAGGCAGCCGCCGACCTGGGCGAGGACTTCACCGACGGCGTTCGGGTCGTGGATCTGGCCGAGGAACACCACCCTGAGGCGCTTCCGCAGGCCGTCAACGCCGCCCTCGGAACCTCGCTCGCCGACATCGCCGACCGGCGCATGCTGCTCGTCCTGGACGGCTGCGAACAGCTCTTGGAGGCCTGCGCCCAGTTCACCAGGACCCTGCTGCGAGCCGCCCCCCAGGTCAAGGTCCTGGTGACCAGCCGGCAGCCGCTGGGTATCACCGGCGAGCACACCCTCGTGATCACTCCGCTCGACCCCGACACTGACGCCGTCGCCCTGTTCG
>JBDSTJ010000334.1:0-5487 GCA_039928335.1 Streptosporangiaceae bacterium
ACGCTCCTAGATATTTTTCTGTGGTTCCGGCTGTTACCCCTACCTATCGCTTGCTAACACGAGATTCCTATGGGCTGGCAGGTGTTCGTGAAGAGATCGTTACCGCACGGCAAACAGCACATAACATCACCGTGCACGTCAAGCCACTGCAGCCACAAAAGTCACACGGGTCCTGTGGAGCCGTTCGTAGAAAAATCCCGGCCTCGATCCTGCCGAGACCGGGATTTTCCGGGTGTTCAGTGCTCGATCCGGGTGTTCAGTGCTCGATGACGAACAGGGCCCGGTCGCAGTGGTTGACCCGTTCGAAGCCGTCCTCGGTGCAGACGACGATGTCCTCGATGCGCGCGCCGTGCGCACCCGGATAGATCCCCGGCTCGATCGAGAACGCCATACCCGGTTCGAGCGGCTCGGTGTTGCCGGCCACGATGTAGGGCTCCTCGTGGGTCTCCAGGCCGATGCCGTGGCCGGTGCGGTGCAGGAACAGCTCGCCGTAGCCGGCCTGGGCGATCAGGTCGCGGGCGACGGCGTCGACGGCCTCGGGGGTGACGCCGGGCCGGACGGCGGCACAGGCAGCCTCCTGGGCCTGTCTCAGCACGTCGTAGTAGGCGAGGAAGTCCGCAGGCGGCCTGCCGACGGAGTACATCCGGGTCTCGTCCGAGCAGTAACCACTGGGCATGGTCCCGCCGAGGTCGACCACCACGGGGTCACCCTGCCGGATCACCCGGTCCGACAGCTCGTGGTGCGGGCTGGCCCCGTTGGGGCCCGACCCCACGATCACGAAGTCGACGGTGGAATGCCCTTCGGCGAGGATCGCCTCGGCGATGTCCCTGCCGACCTCGCGCTCGGTCCGGCCGGCCTTGAGCAGTTTGGGCACGATGTGGTGCACCCGGTCGATCGCGGCCCCGGCCTCGCGCAGCGCGTCGACCTCGGCGGGGCTCTTGCGCATCCGCAGCCCGCGCAGGACCTCGCCCGCGGTGACCTGCTCGACGCCCGGCAGGGCCGCGCGGAGCTTCAGCACCATCATCGCCCACATGCGGTCGGCGATGCCGACCTTCGTGACGCCCGGCAGGCGGGCGGCGACGATCCGGTAGGGGTCCTCGGTGTCGGTCCAGGAGACCATCTCGACGCCCAGCCGACCAGCGGGCGAGGCCTCGGCGGCCGGAAGCTCCAGTCTCGGGACGACCAGGAACGGGTCGGCTGCCGCCGGGACCACCAGGCAGGTGAGCCGTTCCAGTGCGTGGGCGTCGTAACCGCTGACATAGCGCAGGTCAGGACCGGGCGTCAGAAAGACCGCGCCGAGGCCCGCACGCGCGGTAGCCTCCTGCACACGGGCGAGCCGGGCGGGAGGATACAACTCCGTTGTCACATCCGTCGTCATGTCCCCAAGCTATCCCCCGGGCCCTGCGGCCGCACACCGGCGCGAACCCGACACGCGCACTGGTCGTCGTGGAGCAGACTGAGGGCCTGCTGGTCGAACGGATACGCTGAGCGCCATGCCGGGACTGATGCTGCTGGACACGCCGTCGTTGTACTTCCGCGCCTACTTCGGCGTCCCCGAGTCGGTGAAGGCCCCCGACGGGACGCCGGTCAACGCCGTGCGCGGCCTTATCGACATGATCGCCCGGCTGGTCACCGACCGGCGGCCCGAGCGGCTGGTCTGCTGTTTCGACGAGGACTGGCGGCCGGCGTTCCGGGTCGCCGCGATCCCCTCCTACAAGGCCCACCGGGTGGCGGAGGTGACCTCGGGCGGTTCCCCCGACCGCGAGGAGACACCCGACACCCTGTCCCCGCAGCTGCCCGTCATCGACGCGGTGCTCGCGGCGGTCGGACTGGCCAGCTCGGGTGCGCCCGGCTATGAGGCCGACGATGTGATCGGGACCCTGGCCACCCGGGACGCCGGCCCGGTCGACATCGTGACCGGCGACCGGGACCTGTTCCAGCTCGTCGACGACGCACGCGGCGTGCAGGTCCTCTACACCGCCCGGGGCATCCGCAACCTGGAGTACCTCGGCGAGAAGGAGGTCGGTGTGAAATACGGCATCCCCGGTCGTTCCTACGTCGACTACGCCGCCCTGCGCGGGGACCCCAGCGACGGCCTGCCGGGCGTTCCCGGGGTCGGCGACAAGACCGCCGCGGCGCTGGTGACCCGGTTCGGCACCCTCGAGGGCATCCTGACGGCCCTGGACGCGGGCGTCACCGACGGGTTCCCCGCAGGCAGCCGCAAGAAGCTCGAGGCGGCCCGCGCCTACCTGGGCCCGGCCGAGACGGTGTGCCGGGTGGTGACCGACCTGACGCTCACCGGTTTCGACGACGCTCTGCCCCCCACGCCGCGCGATCCGGCGGCCCTGGTCGCCCTGGCCGACCGGTGGAACCTCGGCAGCCCCGTCAACCGGTTGCTGGCCGCGCTCGCGGCCACATGATCCGACTCTGTGTCACGTGGCACAGATCGCCCAGGCCGCAGCCGCAACTTGCATCGCGTCTTTCATGTTCACTGAGGTTCTGACATCCGCAGCACCTCATGGAGGGTGACATGACGATCCTCACCACGAGCCCCCAGGCCCGCCCCGGCCCGGACCACACTCCGGCCGTCCGGTCCAGCCGCGCGTCCTCGGTCGCCGGCGGGACGGTGGCCGTGATCGCAGTCGGGCTGATCTTCGAGGCGGGCACCGCTGCCACCGGCGGGCCGCTCGGCGTACGGCTGCTCCTGGTCGGCCTGCTGCTGCCGCTGCTGGCCGCCGGAGCGCAGGTGCTGCGCCTGCTCGGGCAGGCCTCCGAGGCGGTCGTCGGCGCGGGCGACGCCGGCGCGCAGACCTGCGGGACCGACCTGCTCCTGGCCGGGCTGGAGACCCGTGACCTGTGGGCCGCCCGAGCCCGGCTGTGGGCGGTGGGGACCAGCGCGGGGTTCCTCGCCTGGAGCCTCGCGGTGCATCTGCTGGGCTGAGGGGCATGATCGACCGGCGTCCCAGGGGACCCGCAGACCACCCCACACCCCCCTGGTCCCCGGGCCGTCGGTTCGCCTCCCCTTGCCAGACACGGTCCCCGCCGGGTCTCCTTGTACCGACCGCAACCACTCCCTGCGGCAGGAATGGACCCCCATGAGTGCGAGCGACCCCCCGAAGAGGTTCTGGCCGAGCCTCGACGAGATCGAACAGGCCGCCCTGAGGGAGGCGGGGCGGATCAAGACGTTCCGCCGCGACATGCCGCTGTGCTATGAGGGTGAGCTGTCCAGCCACGTCATGATCATCCTGTCCGGCTGGGCGAAGGTCACGGTCGCCGACCCCGAGGGCCGCGCCACCATGATCGCCCTGCGCGGGCCCGACGAGATCATCGGCGAGATCGGCGCGCTCAACCAGCGACCGCGCTCGGCCACGGTGATCGCTCTCCAGGGGGTCACCGCGCTGATCATCCCCGGCACCCGCTTCTCGGCGTTCCTGTCGGGCCACCCCAACGCCTGGCCCAAGGTCGTGGGGACGATGGCACTGAAACTGTCGGAGGCGGGTCACCGGATCAGCCAGTACAGCACCCTGCAGGGCGCACCGAGGCTCGCCGCCTTCATCCTGGGCCTGGCCGAGCAGTACGGCACCGAGGACCCCGAGGGCGGCATCGAGATCCCGCCGCTGTCCCAGGCCGAACTCGGCAGCTGCGTGGACTCCTCCCGGGAGACCGTCGCGCGGGCCTTCCGGGAATGGCGCGGCAGGGGACTGATCCGCACCGGCTGGCGCAAGACCGTCCTGCTCGACCTCCCCGGCCTCGCCGCCATCGACAGCCCTTGACAGCCGCTTTTCCCGGGCCGGGGGACCGTCCGGAAAGCCGGGGCATAGGCTCGGGAGATGCCACACCGCCGGATCAGGCTGAACATCGCCGACACCGAGGTCCAGGCCGGGCTCGACCGGATCCGCACCGACCTCAAGGTACCGGCGGGCTTTTCGGCCGCGGCCGGCGCCGAAGCGGCGGCGACCAGGGACCCGGCCCCCGGGCTGGGGTTGCGGGGACTGGAGTTCTTCACCCTGGATCCGGCCGGGTCGATGGACCTCGACCAGGCGATGTTCCTGGAGCGGCTCGCCACCGGGTACCGGGTTTGGTACGCCATCGCCGACGTGGCGGCGTTCGTCCGTCCCGGCGGGGCCGTCGACGCCGAATCCCAGCAGCGCGGCGTCACCCTCTACCTGCCGGACGAGAAGTCGCCGCTGCATCCGCCGGAGCTGTCGGAGGGAGCGGCCAGCCTGCTCCCGGGAGTCGACCGGCCGGCCGTCGTGTGGCGGATCGACCTGGACGGCACCGGACGCACGCTCGCGGTGGACCTGCGCCGGGCCCTCGTGCAGAGCAGGGAACGCCTGGACTACGCGACAGTGTCGGCCGGCGACCCGCGTATCGCCCTGCTCGAGGAGATCGGCACCGTGCTGATCGAGCAGGAGGCCGCACGCGGCGGGGTGAGCCTGCCGCTGCCCGAGCAGGACGTCCTGCACGACGCGGACGGCTGGCGGCTGGAGTTTCGCGACGGGCTCGGCTCGGAGCAGTGGAACGCCCAGATCTCCCTGCTGGCGGGCCGGGCGGCCGCCCAGATCATGCTCAAGGGCGGAGTGGGCCTGCTGCGGACCATGCCTCCGCCGCAGAAGGAGGCCGTGGCACGGCTGCGGCGGATCGCCCAGGCCCTCGGCATCACCTGGGCCGAGAACCAGCCGTACGGCGAGATCGTCCGGCAGATGGACAACAAGCAGAGCCGCCATGTGGCCTTCCTGCACGAGGCGGCGTCACTGATGCGGGGTGCGGGCTACACCGCGTTCAACGGGACTCCGCCCGAGGGCCACGCCGCCCAGCACGCCGCCGTGGCCTCCCCGTACGCTCATGTGACCGCGCCGCTGCGGCGCCTGGCCGACCGGTACGCCACGGAGATCTGCCTGGCCCTCACCGCCGGCGAACCGGTGCCCGACTGGGTGCTGGCGGCGCTGCCGACACTGCCCGCCACGATGGAACGGACCCTGCGGCACAGCGGCGAGGTTGAGCGGGCCTGCCTGGACCTGGTCGAAGCGGTCCTGCTCAAGGACCGGATCGGCGAGGAGTTCGACGCGGTCGTGGTCGAGTCCGGCGCCGACCCGGCCGGAGCGCCGGATGCCCGGCGCTCCGCTGGGACGGTCCAGATCCTCGACCCCGCGGTCCTGGCCAAGTGCACCGGCGAGCACCTGCCGCTCGGCGAACCCGTCCGGGTCCGCCTCACCGACGCCGACCCCCTCACCCGCAGGGTCCGCTTCGCGCGGTGACCTGTGACCTTCTAGCGGCGGTTGCCGCGGCGGCGGTTGTTCCAGTTGCTGCGCGAACGCCAGTTGGTGCTGGAGGCAAAGCCGGCGAGGTGCAGGGCGACGAACAGCAGACCCAGTGTGATCAGGGTCTGGTAGTCGAACGCGTCCGAGTGGACGTCGGCAAGGTCGAACAGCAGCGCGATGCCGAAAATGATCGCGCCCACGAAAGCCAGCATGGGGATCCTCCTTG
>JBDSTJ010000335.1:0-14862 GCA_039928335.1 Streptosporangiaceae bacterium
AGCTTGGGAAAGATCTTCCGGACGTTGGTGGTTCGGGTGAGCGTCGTGTCGTGGATCACGACGAGCTTGCGGTCCTTGGTCTGCTGGACGTCGATCTCGGTCAGGTCCGCGCCCATCCGGGCGGCGAGCCGGAAGGCGGCCCGGGTGTTCTCGGGGGCGTACGCCGAGGCGCCGCGGTGGGCGATGGCGAGGACCGGGTTGAGCCGGGCCTTGGCGGGGCCGGGGTCCGCCGAGACGGCGGTGACCGGAACGACGGTGAGCGCGGTGACGAGCGTGAGCAGGATGGCCTCGGTCCGGAGCATGCGGGCGATTCCTCCAGATATCGGGGGGACTGTGCCGAGCTTAGGACGCGAGGGTTACCTGGAGGCGGGGTGGGGTTGACCGGAGAATGACCGCCGCGTTGCATTCTCGTGACCCGGGTGCGGGAGGCGTCCCGTCCTGTCGCCTCGAATCGCCGAGATGGCGGGGCTAATCCCCCTGTGCCGGAATGCCTTCCTGGGAATCGGCAAATTATTTGATTCTCCGCAACCTGCAAGGATCACCCAAGAATTGGACAACTAACCCACTATTCCCTATCACCGATCGAATCGGCCATTTAGCGTGTCCTGTGTGGCGATCGAGTGGAGGAGCGACATGGCTGACGACAGGGACCCGGGCCGGGGGGACGACGGTTTCCCGGGCGGCCGTGACGACTTCGGCAACAGGCCCGGTCCCGCCGGCGCGACCGGCGGCGAGCGGGCCTCGGATCTGCCGAAGGAGGCCACCGGCAACGCCGGACGGTCGGCGGCCCGCTGGTCCCGGACCGAGGCACCCGAGCCCACGACGGAGGCCGCCTACAGCGCCCGATCGGGTGCGACCTCGGTGGAGCGTCCCCACCAGGGGTTCAACCCCGCCTGGCTGCTCGTTCCCGCAGCCGGCCTGCTACTCGGCGGGCTCGGCATCGCGAACATGGACAAGAACCCGGACCTCGAGGTCGGCCCGTCCGCCGCAGTGACCGCATCGTCGGTCGCCGTCATCCAGACGGCGGCCCCGGCAGCGGCCGGCTGCAGGGTCGAGTTCTCGGGCACCGACATCGAACAGCCGGTGAAGCGGCTCAAGAACATCCAGACCGGCAGGTACCTCGACCCGGCCGCCGGCATGCGCTTCGTCGTGGTCAACACCAGGGCGAGCAACAGCGGCGACACCGCGTGCCCGGCCACCAGCGCCAACCAGCGGGGCTACACCAGCTCGACCGCTTTCACGACCGGCAGCGCCGTCGCGGGCAGCCAGCTCTACCGCGGCCGCCGGATGACCCGGAGCATCGGCGTCGGCAAGGCCGTCGAGGGCGCCTATGTCTTCCAGATCCCGGCCGGCAGGACCCTCACCTCGGTGCGGCTCCGTTCCAACGGATCCGACACCTGGACCACGATCAATGCCGGTTGAACTGTCCCGTCGTATTCGTCTCTGACACAGAATGGGGAGGGTTGTCATGACGACACCCCTGGACATCAAGAAACTGCTCGGGGCACGGATGGTCGGTGCCGCGGGTGAGGAGCTCGGCAGCATCGAGCAGGTCTTCTTCGACGACGCGACCGGCGTCCAGGAGTGGGCACGACTGCGCATGGGCGGAATGCTCGGTGGCAAGGACCGTTTCGTTCCGCTTTTCGGCGGCGCGATGAACGGCAAGGACATGAAGGTTCCCTACGACAAGCAGCGGGTCAAGGATTCGCCCGAGCTCGTCGTGGACCGGCACATCACGCCCGAGCAGGAGGGCCGGCTGCGCAAGTACTACGGCCTGGGCGACGTCGGCGGCACCGACTCCGACCGCACCACGACCACCACCACCACGAGCACCACGGGTAAGGCCACGACCGCGGCCGCCGCGGGGATCGCCACGACCGCCGGAGCGGCGGGCCATCCGGCCGGTACCCGTGCCAAGGGCCCCACCGACGCCCGTACCGGCGCGAGGACCGGCGAGGCCGCCCAGGGCATGCGCGAGGTCGGCCGGGACGAGGCCTGGCTCGAGCGGTTCGAGGAGCGGATCGGCTTCCGCACCGAGGAGGTCGAGACCGGCCGGGTCCGGCTGCACAAGTACGTGGACGTCGTACCGGTCGAGGAGCGGGTCCGGCTGATGCACGAGGAGTTCGAGCTCGAGCGCATGCCGATCACCGAGGGCCGCGGCGACTTCAAGGAGGACCATGTCGAGGTCGTGCTCCGTGGCCAGCAGGCCTTCGCCGTCAAGGACATCGTGCCGATCGAGCGGGTCCGGCTGAACATCCGCCAGGTTCCGCAGGAGCGGGTGATGCGGGACGAGATCCGCCGGGAGCGGATCGAGGTCGAGCGCATCGAGGCCACCCGCGGCTCCCGGTCGGGCGACCTCGCCGGCCGGCCGGATGATCTTTCTGGGAAGGCGCGGCACTCCGCAGACAAGGGCGGAGACGTCCTGGGTGGGGCGAAGGAGGCACTCAACGACGGAATGGGCAAGGTCAAGGGGATGTTCGACGGTAGGTAAGAACCCGTCGGGCCCTGGCTCCCGAGACCGGTGATCTTCGTGATCGCCGGTCTCGGCGCTGTTCTGTCAGAGCTGAGGCCTAACGTGGGTGTTCTACGTACTCGGGAGGCAGTTGTGCGGCAGGAACTCGACACTCAGCGCACCAGGGCGCCGTTCGAGGTCGTCACGGAGATGACGCCTTCAGGCGACCAGCCCACAGCCATCGCCGAGCTCAAGGAGCGAGTCGAGCGCGGCGACAAGGACTCGGTGCTGCTCGGTGCGACCGGCACCGGCAAGACCGCCACCGTCGCCTGGCTCATCGAGCAGGTGCAGCGCCCCACCCTGGTCATGCTGCCCAACAAGACGATCGCGGCCCAGTTCGCCAACGAACTCCGCGAGATGCTGCCCGGCAACGCGGTCGAGTACTTCGTCTCCTACTACGACTACTACCAGCCCGAGGCCTACGTCCCGCAGACCGACACCTACATCGAGAAGGACTCCTCGATCAACTCCGAGGTGGAGCGGCTGCGGCACTCGGCGACCTGGGCGCTGGTGTCCCGGCGCGACGTCGTCGTGGTGGCCTCGGTCTCCTGCATCTACGGCTTGGGGACCCCCGAGGAGTACGTCAACCGGCTCATCCCGCTCAAGGTCGGTATGACCATCGACCGCGACCGGCTGCTGCGGATGTTCGTCGACATCCAGTACGCCCGCAACGACCTGGCCGTCACCCGGGGCACCTTCCGGGTCCGGGGTGACACGATCGAGGTCATCCCGCAGTACCAGGAGCTCGCCGTCCGGATCGAGATGTTCGGCGACGAGATCGACAAGCTCTCCACCCTGCACCCGCTGACCGGGGAGGTCATCTCCGAGCACACCGAGCTGAGCATCTTTCCGGCCTCGCACTACGCGGCTGGCCCCGAGCGGATGGAACGGGCGATCGTCGGGATCGAGAAGGAGCTCGAGGAGCGCCTGGCCGAGCTGGAGCAGCAGGGCAAGCTGCTCGAGGCCCAGCGGCTGCGGATGCGCACCACCTACGACCTCGAGATGATGCGCCAGATCGGCTCCTGCGCGGGCATCGAGAACTACTCCATGCACATCGACGGCCGGTCCCGGGGGACCGCTCCGCACACTCTTCTCGACTTCTTCCCCGACGACTTCCTGCTGGTGCTGGATGAGTCCCACCAGACCGTCCCGCAGATCGGCGCGATGTATGAGGGTGACGCCTCCCGCAAACGCCAGCTGGTCGACCACGGCTTCCGGCTGCCGTCGGCGATGGACAACCGCCCGCTCAAGTGGGAGGAGTTCCTGGAACGTGTCGGCCAGACCGTCTACCTGTCGGCCACCCCGGGCCGCTACGAGCTGGACCGGGTCAAGGGCGACGTGGTCGAGCAGGTCATCCGGCCCACCGGCCTGATCGACCCGCAGATCGTGGTCAAGCCGACCCGGGGCCAGATCGACGACCTGGTGCACCAGATCAGGGTGCGCACCGAGCGCGACGAGCGGGTCCTGGTCACCACCCTGACCAAGAAGATGTCCGAGGACCTCACCGACTACCTCCTCGAACTGGGCATCCGCGTCCGCTACCTGCACAGTGAGGTCGACACCCTGCGCCGGATCGAGCTCCTGCGCGAGCTGCGGATGGGCGAGTTCGACGTCCTGGTCGGCATCAACCTGCTCCGGGAGGGCCTCGACCTTCCCGAGGTGTCCCTGGTGGCGATCCTCGACGCCGACAAGGAGGGTTTCCTCCGCTCGGAGACCTCGCTGATCCAGACCATCGGCCGGGCCGCCCGCAACGTCTCCGGCGAGGTCCACATGTACGCCGACAAGATCACACCGTCGATGGAGCGGGCGATCGACGAGACCACCCGCCGCCGGGCCAAGCAGGAGGCCTACAACACCGAGCACGGCATCGAGCCGACCGCGCTCCGCAAGAAGATCGCGGACATCCTCGACTCGCTGGCGCGCGAGGACGAGGACACCGAGCAGCTCATCGGTGGTTCGGGCCGGTCCCAGTCCCGCGGCAAGGCCCCCGTGCCCGGCTTCGCCTCCAAGAAGCGCGAGGCCGGCCGACATGCCCACGACCTGGCCGGAGAACACCCCCGTGAGGAGGTCGAGGGCCTCATCGCCTCGATGACCGAGCAGATGCACCAGGCCGCCGCGGACCTCCAGTTCGAACTGGCCGCCCGGCTGCGCGACGAGATCAAGGAGCTCAAGCGCGAACTCCGCGACCTCAAGGAAGCCGGCATCGGCTGAGGCGCGGTGTTGTCGGCCCCGGCCAGGGGCTGACCGCCCTCGACCGCAAGGCGCAACCCGAATCCGGCCCACGGTTCATCCGGGTCTCCCTCAGGACCCTGCGCTGACCCGCTCGTGCCGCGGGTGCGGGGTCACCCGAGTTCGGCCAGGGCGTTCTCGAGCCGGGAACGGAGCGCGGGGACATCCAGGGCGGTCTTCTCGACCCGCCTGGGCAGGTGGGCTCCCGGTGGGACAAACACCTGGGGCGGGCAGAGCATAGGCGGTACCGGGCTCGACGCGGACCGAACGGTCGAGCTCCAGGGCCGCCGGGCCCCAGGGTCGCAGCCCCCAGGCGTCCCCCGTGTCCGTCTCTCGGTACTCCTCGAGGACGGTTCCGCCCGGCGCGCGGCGGTACAGCTTCTTGTCCAGCCGACCGCGCAGGACCGCCGAGGCGATGTCCGCCCGGTGGTTGTGTACATGCGCGGCCAGGACCTGGCCGGGACGCCACAGGTGCAGGCGCAGCATCTGCAGGGGCGGCTCCGCGATCAGAACGAGTTTCTCGAAGCCGAGGGTGTGGCGAAACGACCACCGCGCACACGCCCGGAGATCATCCGGTCGGTCGAGCAGTTCCTCGACGATCCGTCGCCACACGCGGTCGTCGGTCGCCCCAGCCAGCAGTCCGCGAAGTGCCGCCGTGTCGCGCAGGGACTGCCGCATCTCGTCATAGAGCCCGCTCACCAGCGCGACCCGTGGAGCAGAACACTCTCCCGCAGCGCGGTGATCCCCTTCCGCTCCTCGCCGCCCGCCCGCCGAATACGGGCACGTAATGCCGGAATCCCTAGCTGAAGAGTAAAGCTTGCCCACGGAGGAATGAACGGCCCCGGGCGATGTGCTGAACTTCCCTCATAGTCGGCACGGCACCCGTCATTCCCGCTCCACGGTGGACACGGATGGCGACGGCAGAAGGGACAACCGTGCGCCGCAACATCCTCGCTGCCGCGGTCGTGATCCATGAAGACCACGTCCTACTGGTGCGGCGCAGCCACCGCGAGAAGTTCCTGCCGGGTGCCTGGGGTGTGCCCTGCGGCAAGCTCAACCAGGAAGAGAAGCCGGCCGACGCCGTCCTGCGCGAGCTCAGGGAGGAAACGGGACTGTCGGGAGCGGTGGCCCGGTTCGCCGGAAAGACGGCGTTCGTCAGCGAATGGGACGACCAGCTGACCGAGAACATCCAGCACAACTACCTGGTCCGTCCGCTCGATCTCCGCGTCGTCCTCCCCGATGCCGACCAAGCCTATCGCTGGGTCAAGACCAGTCACCTCCACGAAGCCGACCTCGACGCCCACAACCTCCTGACGATCAGCCAGGCCCTGGTCCGACCCCTGCCATGACGACCTGCGCCGCCGCCGGACCTGACGGCCCAGCGTCCCGGTCACCCACCTGCTGGCCGAGATCGGGGGACTGGTCCTCCGCGACGCATCCTGCCCTGCATCCTGGCCTCGCAGCGGCACCACCGCTTCCGCGCCGAAGCACGACAGAGTCAGCGACCCAACAGACCCGCTCTGGACCGGTCGGGTCGGCCGTGGCGGGCGGCCGAGGCGGGGTCAGGATCTGAGGAGGAGGGGGAGCATGAGGGTGTCGACCAGGTGCTCGGCGATCGAAGGGTCGGGGGCCGGGTCGCGGACCATGGTGCGGTAGGCCAGGAGTGAGGGGACCACCGAGAAGACCAGGTGGGGGTCGGCTCCGGGGCGGAGTTCGCCGCGGAGCATGGCACGGCCGAAGACCTTCTTGGCGCATTCGACGCGGGGGCGCAGGAAGCGCTCGCGGAACGCGCGGTCCAGCTCGGGGTTGGCCTGGAGCTGGGACAGGACCGCGACCAGGACCTCGCCGTGCACCGAGAACTCACGGGCGATCTGGTCGGTGATCTCGATCAGCTCGGAGCGCAGACCCCGGTCGCCCGGGTCCTCGGGCGAGGGGAACACGGCCATGATCAGGGCGTCCACCAGGAGATCGGCGAGTTCGGGCCAGCGCAGCAGCAGAGCACCGGCGTCGGTGCCGCTGCGGGCGGCGACCTCCATATGGGTGAGTCCGCGGTAGGTCCGTTCCGCGAAAACGCTCAACACGGCCTCATGCACGGCCTCGTACTGCAGGGTGGTATCGCTTTTGGTCAGGTTCATGTCACCGCCATGCCGTCGTCCGTCCCGGAACTGTCACCGATTCGTGGCCGTCAGTTTTGCAGGAGACCGTGAGCATGTCAGGAACTTCCCACGAAATGATTGAAGTATCTACTGCAGGCGTAGGTTCGTCATCCCGGGCTCGCTTGACGTGCGGCCCGGAGAGCCTTTCTGCGCCGGGCCGACCCGATCAGCCGGATCGCGGAGAACAGCAGGGCGACCAGCAGGATCAGCCCGATCACCGGGGCCAGGATGGCGAGCACGCTCATCCCGAGCGAGAAGAAGTCCTCGACGGTGCTCAGTACCGGCGCGGCCGCGCCGAGCGTTCCGGTGTTGGCGATCGGCCTGATCGTCGTCTTGGTCGCGTGCACCCCGAGTGCGACCGCGATGCCCAGGACCCAGCCGATCCAGGGGTTGTCGCCCATGAACGTCGAGCTGCCGATGGAGGAGTCGAGCTGCCCGGCGGCCGTGCTCGCGACCATCACCGCGCCACCGGCCGTGGGTCGGATGAACGTCTGGATCATGTCGTTGGCGCTGTCCACGATCGGGACCTTGTCCAGGACGACCTCGGCCGCGCACAGCAGCGAGACGATGGTGAGCGCCCAGCCGCTCGTCATCCAGGAGAACTGCGAGGGCAGGTCCACCAGGTCGGTGTAGCGCCCGAGAAAGCCGACCACCAGGATCGGGATGTAGGCGTTCAGCCCGGCCGCGCTGGCCAGCCCGAGCCCGGTCAGCAATGCGATCATGATCTCCCTCTCGTGGGGACGCTTCCCCAGTGACGGCCACCGGAACCTGTCCGTCCGCAGTGTCTTCGACGAGAGAACCGTCCGGATGGTTGCGCGGTCCGGCCGGCGGAATCCTGATCCACGGCGCTACCGGTGCCTAGGCACCGTTGATTCCGTGGAGTCGTTCTACGGTGTCGGCGTATTCGGAGACCATGTCATAGACGACCTGTTTGGCGGGTTTGACGGTGTTCATGAGGCCTACGCACTGGCCGACGAAGTAGTTGGCGAGTTCCTTCGCGCCTTCGTTGCCGGATTCGGCGGCTTTGGCGATGTGCCGCATCGCACCCTCGGCGACGATCATCTGGAGTGGCATGGGGAGGGCCCCGGGGCTGTCGGGTCCTTCCCATTCGGCGGTCCAGGCCGAGACGAGCTGGCGGGCGGGCTTGCCGGTGCGGGAGCGGGACCTGATGGTGTCGCGGGCGGTCGCGGCGAGCATCTTGGCCTTGACGGACGGCAGCGTCTCGGCCTCCTCGGTGGTCAGCCAGACCGACCCGCACCAGACTCCGGCTGCCCCGAGTGCCAGCGACGCGGCGATCTGGCGGCCGGTCGCAATGCCGCCGGCGGCCAGGACCGGGATCGGGGCGACGGCGTCGACGACCTCGGGGACGAGCACCATGGTGGAGATCTCGCCGGTGTGCCCGCCTGCCTCGCCGCCCTGAGCGACGATCACGTCGACCCCGGCGGCGACCTGGCGCCGGGCGTGTTCGACGGTGCCGACGAGCGCAGCAACCGGTACGCCCGCCTCCTTGGCCTTGGACACCATCAGCGGCGGAGGAGTGCCGAGCGCGCTGGCGATCAGGCGGATCGGGTGGGACAGGGAGACGTCGATGAGTTCGCTCGCGCCGGCCCCGGTGACGCCGCGCGCTCCGCCCTGGGCGGCTTTGGCCGCGCCCACGCCGCCGAAGTCGGGGACGGGCACACCGTACTTTTCGAAGAGGTGCTGCAGGAAGTCCCAGTGCGCCCGGGGGATCGCGGCGAGGACGTCGCCGCTTCCGCCGGTCGCCGATGGGTCGATCTTCGACGGGACCAGGACGTCCACGCCGTAGGGCCTGCCGCCCACGGCCGCGTCGATCCAGCGGAGCTCCTCCTCCAGTCGTTCGGGCGTGTAGGCGACGGCGCCCAGGACGCCGAGGCCGCCCGCGTTGGTCACGGCCGCGACGACGTCCCGGCAGTGGCTGAAGGCGAACAGCGGAAACTCGATTCCGAACAGGTCACAGACTTCGGTCCTCATACCGGAACCGTACCGAATGAGATTCGGTTTCAGCTAGGCCTGAACACCAGATAGGGCTCACCCTCGGGCTGGGGAAGGAAGTGCGCCTGCAGGGCCAGGTTCTCCCGCGGAGCGGTGACCGCGTCGAGCCGCGCGTACAGCCACGGCCCCTCCTCGAGCTCCACCAGGGCCAACTGCGCGGGTTCTCCGCCGTTGCGGGGGTGCAGCGTCGCCCACGTCACCAGGATGCCCGTGCCACGGGCCTGGGCCCAGTCGAGCCGCTCCCCGCCGCACTCGTGGCACCCGGTCACGTCCGGGGCGTGCCAGTGGCCGCAGTCGGCACAGCGCCCGATCAGCAGCGTGCCGGTGGCGGCGCCGTCGAAGAAGGCATCGGTGCGGCCGTCCCGCCGCAGGGTGTTGAATTCCATCTCAGGCTCCCTTGGCGTGCGGGCTGAAGATCAGGGTCGCGTGGTGGTCGAGCAGGCCGCCGTTGCCGCTCACGAGGATGACGTCGTTACGCGCGACCTGCCGCTCACCGCCCTGCCCGCGCGCCTGGATGATCGCCTCGGAGACCGGCGTCATGCCCCACATGTAGTACGCCGACAGCTGTCCGCCACCGGTGTTCACCGGGAGGTTCCCGCCTGGGGCCAGGGCGCCCGAGGCGGCGAACGCCCCGCCCTCGCCCTTGGCGCAGAACCCGTAGTCCTCGAGCGAGACCAGCGTCGTGAAGGTGTAGCAGTCGTAGAGCTGGCACATGTCGATCTCCGAGACCGTCACGCCGGCCATCTTCATGGCCGTGGCCCCCGAGGAGACCGCGCCGGTGACGAGACCGAACTCCCCGCCGCGCTCGCGCCGCTCGCCCGGGTGGCCCTGCCCCCAGCCCCACAGGTGCACGGGCGGCTGGGCCAGGTCGGCGGCCCGGTCCGCGCTGGTGACGATGACCGCGACGGCGCCGTTGGAGACCAGGCAGCAGTCGAGCAGGTGCAGCGGCTCGACCACCCAGCGGGAGTTCTGATGATCCTCGAGCGTGATCGGCTCGCGCATCTGGGCGAGCGGGTTCATCGTCGCCCATTGACGAGTGGAGACCGCGATCGCGCCCAGTTGTTCACTGGTCGTCCCATAGCGCGCCATGTGCCGCTGCGTTGCCAGCGCGTAATAGGCGTTCACGCTCCGGAACCCGTGCGCGGCGTTCATTCCGCCGTACCCGAAGTACTCGCGGGCTGACCGGTCATAGGCGGCCCCGGCGGACTGCTGCGGTTTGAGCGGTGCGTCGGCGAACACACAGGCCACGGCGGTTGCGGCACCACTCAGTACCGACATCGCCGCATAGGAGATCATCGCTCCGGCGGTCGCCCCGTAGGACGTCATCTGGCTGAGCAGGCGCAGGTCCCGCAGGCCCAGCACGTCGGCCAACTCGATCGATGGCGAGCCGCCCATCCCGTGGCTGACCAGCAGCCCGTCAAGATCTTCGAGGTTCATCCCGGCGTCGGCCACGGCCCGCCGCACGGCCTCGGCGGCGAACTTGCGTGGGCTCGGCCCGTACACCCTGCCCAGCTCGGTCATGCCCAGCCCGGCTACCACTGCAGTCATCCGGCCACCATACCGAATAGGATTCGGTTGAAGCGTCAGAGGGTTGATCGCAGGGCTGTACACCTCGCATCCCTGGTGTGCTACCTTGTGCAGTGGTTGCTGATTGAGATTTCGCCTGATCGAGTGTTCGATGCCCGCGAAGTTATGTCATTCGCGGGCTTTTCCTTTGGGTGAACATGGCAACCGCCAGGCCGCACAGTGCGGGCTGGAGATATAAACCAGGAGTTCAGTATGGCGCAGGGCACCGTCAAGTGGTTCAACGGTGAAAAGGGCTTCGGCTTCATCTCGCAGGATGAGGGCGGCCCCGACGTTTTCGTCCACTTCAGCGCCATCCAGGGTACCGGTTTCCGGAACCTGGAAGAGGACCAGCGGGTGGAGTTCGAGATCACCCAGGGTCCCAAGGGCCCGCAGGCCGAGAACGTCCGCGGGATCTGATTCCCCACAGTCGTTCGGCAAGACCCCCCACGGTTCCGACCGTGGGGGGTCTCGCTATTTCCGGGCCCCGGTCACGTCGAGAACCGGTCGGTCGCGGTGATGAGGTGGTGCAGGATACCGGGCTCGTCGAAGGCATGACCGGCGTCGTCGACCAGGTGGAACTCCGCCTCCGGCCAGGCCCGGTGCAGGTCCCAGGCGGTCACCGCCGGGGTGCACACGTCGTAGCGGCCCTGAACGATCACGGCGGGGATGTGCCGGATCCGGTCGAGGCCGTCCAGGAGCTGGTCCTCGGAGTCGAAGAAGCCCGCGTGGGTGAAGTAGTGGTTCTCGATCCGGGCGAACGCCACGGCGAAGTCGGGATCGGCGAACTCGTCCACCTGCTTCCTGTTCGGAAGTAGCGTGATCGTCGCGCCCTCCCAGGTGGCCCAGGCCCTGGCGGCCGGCAGCCGGACGGCCGGATCGGGATCATTGAGCCGCTCGGCGAACGCCGCGACCAGGTTCTCGCGCTCGTCCTCGGGGATCGGCTCCACATAGGACTCCCACAGGTCCGGGAAGAGCAGCGACGCCCCGTACTCATAGAACCAGAACAGCTCGAACGGCCGGAGCATGAAGATCCCGCGCAGCACCAGCTCCGTCACCCGGTCCGGGTGCGTCTCGGCGTAGGCCAGCGCCAGGCAGCTGCCCCAGGAACCGCCGAAGACCATCCAGCGGTCGATACCCAGGTGCTCGCGCAGTCGCTCCAGGTCCGCGACCAGGTTCCAGGTGGTGTTGTTGACCAGGGAGACCCCGACGTCGCCGGCGTGCGGCAGGCTCCGTCCGCAGTTGCGCTGGTCCAGCAGCACGATCCGGTACGCGCTCGGATCGAACTGCCTGCGGTGATCTGGGCCACATCCGCCGCCCGGCCCGCCGTGCAGCATCACCACGGGTTTTCCGTGCGGATTCCCGCACACCTCCCAGTAGATCTGGTCTCCGTCACCCACCTCCAGCAGGCCGGTTTCGTACGGGTCGATGGGCGGATACAGGCTGCGTAGCTCCATGTTCTGGCATTCTGTCAGTGGCGGCCCCTGGTTCCGAATCAGTGGTCCGCCGCTCCCCGGTGGCCGGCGAGATAGAGATCGCATTGTGGGACGGGGGAGACATAGGCCCATGTCGGCCTTAGAGTTTCCCCTGTAACGACGTCGTGATGAACCCCTTGATGGAGTCTCTACCGTGAGTGATCTGAACGGATCAGGCGGTCAGCGAACTGCACAGCCCGGTGGGCTGTCCTGGTCGCCGTCCCCCGCGCAGGCGCCCCGTGAGGTCCCGGCTCAGGGAGGCGATCGGACGCTCCCAGGCTGGGATCTGGTCGAGAAGCTGAAGCAGATGGCCGACCTTCTCGGCGAGGCCCTGTCGGTCGGCGAGCGGCGGATCAACGACGTCCAGACGGACGCCGCCTCCCAGCTCGCCGCCGCCCAGAGCGAGAAGGACAAGGCTCAGCGCGACGCCGGGACCGCCTGGGGCGAGGCCCAGCGGTCGCGTTCGCGGGCCGACCAGGCCGAGCGGCGGGTGACCGAGACCGAGGCGGCGATGCGCCAGCTGGTCACCCAGCATGACGCGATGCGCGACGCCCGCGACGAGGCCATGCGGCAGGTCGAGGACGCCACCGGCAACCGCCGGGCCGCCGAGGAGCGGGTCGGTGAGCTGTCCCGCGCCATCGACGCGGTCCGCGCGGAGATCAACTCGGTCCGGGCCAAGCTCGCCGAGGCCGAGAGCAACGCCGCGAACTCCCAGGTGATGGCCGCGAACTCGGCCAAGGAGGCCGAGGACGCCCGCCGGCAGGCCGCCGAGACCACCCGCGCCGCAGACGACGCGCGCCGCCAGGCCGAGGACTCCCGTCGCCGCGCCGACCAGGCCGAGACGGAGCGTCAGCAGGCCCTGGAAGCCGCTCAGCAGGCGCTGGAGACCGCCCAGCAGTCGGAGTCGGCCAGGGAGTCGGCGGCCCAGGGCCAGGCCCGTGCGGAGTCGGAGATGACCCTCGCCATGTCCCGGACCGAGCAGCTCACCCGCGAACGCGACGGCGCCATGTCGGCGGTGCGCCAGATCGCCGGCGAACGCGACGCCGCCCTGGAGAAGATCAAGGAACGTGACGTCTGGGTCGACCAGCTCGCCGAAGCCGTCACCGAACAGCGCGCCCAGCTCGGCGCCCTCTCCCAGGAACGCGACGCCGCCCGCAACGCCGCCGACCAGGCCCGCGGTCTCATCGACGAACTCACCCGCCAGCTCCGCGTCATCATGCCCTCCTCCCCCCTGCACGCCCTCACCGAAGTAGGCGTCGCCCAGGCCAACGGCAGGGACCACAACGGGTTTCCCGGTTAGCCGGCCGGCGCTGAGGAAACCCGGGCGGCCTGCGACCGACCGCCCCGCCGGCTGTCCTCACCTGGGCAAACTGACTCGCCAGGGGGATGCGCTAGTCTGGTATTCCGTGGACAGGGCGGCTTTCGCCGCCGCACAGCGACCACGGGAGACCACTCTTGCCTTCGGCAGCCACTGGTAAGTCTCGGACTACCAAGCACCTCTTCGTCACCGGCGGCGTCGCCTCCAGCCTCGGCAAGGGGCTCACGGCCTCCAGCCTCGGCCGGCTGCTGACCCTGCGGGGCCTGCGCGTGACCATGCAGAAGCTCGACCCGTACCTCAACGTCGACCCCGGTACGATGAACCCGTTCCAGCACGGTGAGGTCTTCGTGACCGATGACGGTGCCGAGACCGACCTCGACGTGGGGCACTACGAACGCTTCCTCGACCGCAATCTCGAGGGCTTCGCGAACGTCACCACCGGCCAGGTCTACTCCAACGTGATCGCCAAGGAGCGGCGCGGGGAGTACCTCGGCGACACCGTGCAGGTCATCCCGCACATCACCAACGAGATCAAGGACCGGATCCGGTCCATGGCCGGCCCCGACGTCGACGTCGTGATCACCGAGGTCGGCGGGACCGTCGGCGACATCGAGTCGCTGCCGTTCCTGGAGTCGATCCGGCAGATCCGGCACGAGATCGGCCGCGACAACGTGTTCTTCCTGCACGTGTCACTGCTGCCCTACATCGGACCCTCCGGCGAGCTCAAGACCAAGCCGACCCAGCACAGCGTCGCCGCGTTGCGCAGCATCGGCATCCAGCCCGACGCGATCGTGCTGCGCTCGGACCGGCCGGTCAACCAGAGCATCAAACACAAGATCAGCATGATGTGCGACGTGGACCGCGAGGCCGTGGTGTCGTGCACCGACGCGCCCAGCATCTACGACATTCCCAAGGTCCTGCACTCCGAGGGCCTGGACGCCTACGTCGTGCGCCGACTCGGCCTGCCGTTCCGCGACGTCGACTGGGGCGAGTGGGACGAACTGCTGCGCCGGGTGCACCAGCCCGCCAAGGCCGTCACGATCGCGCTCGTCGGCAAGTACATCGATCTGCCCGACGCCTACCTGTCGGTCACCGAGGCGCTGCGGCACGGCGGGTTCGCCAACGACGCCAAGGTCACCATCAAGTGGGTCAAGAGCGACGACTGCCAGACCCCCGAGGGCGCGGAGCGGCAGCTCGGGGACGTCGACGGCATCCTGATCCCCGGCGGATTCGGGGTGCGCGGGATCGAAGGCAAGATCGACGCGATCACCTACGCCCGTGAGCACAGAGTCCCCACCCTCGGCATCTGCCTGGGGCTGCAGTGCATGGTCATCGAGGCCGCGCGCTCGCTGGCCGGGATCGAGGGCGCCGACAGCACCGAGTTCGACGAGAAGAGCCCCGAGCCGGTGATTTCCACGATGGCCGACCAGGTCGACGTGATCTCCGGCGAGCGCGACCTGGGCGGCACGATGCGGTTGGGCCTGTACCCGGCTGACCTGGCCGAGGGCTCGATCGTGCGCGGCCTCTATGACGGCGTGGCCAGGGTCGAGGAACGGCACCGGCACCGGTTCGAGGTCAACAACGCCTACCGCGACG
>JBDSTJ010000336.1:0-8761 GCA_039928335.1 Streptosporangiaceae bacterium
GCAACGAGGCCGCACAGGCTGCGGCGACCCCCGCGGCGATGCCGCCCGCGATTCCCTCAGGATGGCCGTGCGTGACCTCCGCGGACGCGCCCGCCTCGGCGGCCGCGCGGGCCAGGTCGTCGGCGAACCACGCGCCGAGCGGGGTGACGCGCATCGCGCCGCCGTTGCCCCATGATCCGGTGCCGTGGAACAGTTCGGGCGCGACCGTCCGCCAGTGATCGCCCTGGCGCACCCGGTCGAGCAGTGTCCTGGCACCCATGCCATAGTCACGGCACTCCTCCGCCCGCTCGGCGAACGCCACCGCCAGGGCGTCCTGGTCGACCCTGTTGTGCCGTTCCAGGACCTCGAGGAGCGCGCACGCCATCTGGGTGTCGTCGGTCCAGGCCCAACTGCCGGGGAAGGCGGGTGAGGCCACCCGCCAGCTTTCCGGGAAGGCCTGGTTGCCGAAGGCGTCGCCGGCGGACAGTCCGGTCAGGGCGTCGTGGGCCAGCAGCCGGCGCTGTTGCGTGGTGAGAGACATAGGGTTATTCTCACTCAGCGAATGACTTTCGTCCAGAGCTCCGGCCTATCGGAGCGTCCGACCGGTGTCGTACGGTCCGAGAATGGAGTCTCCGGCGGTTCTGATCGATGTCGATGGAGTTCTCAACCCGTTCAAGTGGCGTCGCGGCTACCGCAGGCACCGGTGCACCCCCGAAACGGTCACCTACAAACTGTGGCTCAACGGCGGCCACGGCAGGCTGCTGCTGGACCTGGCCGAGGCCACCGGAGCCGAGTTGTGCTGGGCCACCTACTGGTGCGAGCACGCCAACGAATGGATCTCCCCGAGGGTCGGCCTGCCCAGCCTGCCGCACGTTCCCATCCCGCGTCGGCCGGTCGATGGCGACCCCGTGACCCTCGGCGAGTGGAAGGTCCGGCACGTCGCCCGCTGGACCGCAGGCCGACCCTTCGTGTGGTTCGAGGACGAACCTGACGCCGCCGAGGCCCTCCGGCGCGAGACCGGCCTCGGCGACCACCTCCTCGTCGGGATCGACCCCGTGCGCGGCCTGACCGCAGAGCACCTCGCGCTGGCCAGGGCATGGCTCGATCGGCACCCCGGTGCGGGCTGAGCCGACCCGGACGGACAGGATGGGCGGTCCAACCCCCGAGGAGGTTCCATGAAGCAGCTCGCCGGCCGTGTCGCCCTGGTCACCGGCGGAAGCCGCGGCATCGGCAGGGCCATCGCCCTGGCCTTGGCCGAAGACGGCGCCGACGTGGCGATCGCCTACCGCAAGGACACGGAGGCGGCGGCCAAGACCGTCGCCGACCTTGAGGGACACGGCGTCCGGGCCCGCTCCTACCGGGCCTCGGTGGACGTGGTGGCCGAGGTGCGCGACCTGGTCGCGGCCGTCGCCGCCGACTTCGGCGGAATCGGGATCGTGGTGCACAGTGCCGGCATCGCCAGCCGCGGCCAGAGCATCGCCGACACCGATCCGCAGGAGGTCCAGCGCGTCCTCGGCGTGCACGCGCTCGGCTCGCACCACCTCGCCGCAGCCGCGGTCCCGTGGCTTCGGCAGCAGGACCGCGCGGACGTCGTCTTCGTCTCCAGCGTGATCACGGACATCTATCCCGGCCACAGCGCTCCCTACGCGATGGGCAAGGCGGCCCTCGAAGCCCTGGCCTACACCCTGGCCAAGGAGGAACGCGCGCACGGAGTACACGTCAACATCGTCGCCCCCGGCCTGGTCGACACCGAGATGGGCCGTCGTCTCGTCCGCGCCACCACCGGCAACGACGACATCCGCACCGTGGACGCCTCCTCCCCGTTCGGCCATGTGTGCTCCCCCGAGGAGGTCGCCGACGTGGTGCGCTTCCTGGTGTCGCCCGCCGCGTCCTACGTCACCGGCCAGCGGATCGTGGTCGATGGAGGCACGTTCTGACCCCGCGGCCCTGTCGCCGGGTCAGCCCGTGATGACCGCGACGACCCGCGAGCCGGCTGGGATCCCGCCCGCCGCGATCAGCGCGTACAGCCCGTACAGCATCTTGCCGGTGTAGATCCGGTCCAACGGGACCCCGTGCCGCCCGGCGAAGTCGGCGAGGAATTGGTCGAGCCCGGCCGTGCGCCGGGCGTAGCCGCCGCAGTGGAAACCGGTCTCGATCCGCCAGTTGCCGGTGCGATCCGCGCCCTGCAGCCTGGCCACTTCGCCGTGGAGGAAGTCCCCGCCTCTGAGCACCGCGAACCCGAGCGCCCGCTGACCCGGCCGCAGGCCCTGGGCCAGGCCCGCGAGGGTCCCGCCGGTGCCGACCGGACAGCAGATCAGATCGTACGGCTCGCTGATCTCCCGGGGGAGTTCCGCGCATCCCCGCACGGCCAGGGCATTGGAACCGCCTTCGGGTAGCAGGTAGAAACGCCCGTCGGGCACCGGCTTGGACCGGTAGGTGGTCCGGTCGAGATAGCGCAGTTCCATGCCGCAGGAGACGGCGAACGCGAGGGTGTCGTTGAGCGGCAGGCGCTCCTCGCCCCGGATCAGCCCGATCGTGGCGAAACCGAAGATCCGGCCGGCGGCGGCGGTGGCCCTGATGTGGTTGGAGTGGCTCCCGCCGAACGTGGCCAGGGTGTCGTACCCCTGCTCGCGGGCAGCGACCAGGTTGTACTTGAGCTTGCGCCACTTGTTGCCCGGCAGCTCGGGGTGGATCAGGTCGTCGCGTTTGAGCAACAGCCTGACCGGGCCGAGCCGTTCGTCGGTGATCTCGGACACGGGGGAGGGCAGCCTGAGGTCCACCCGCCCAGCCTAGGCTGAGGCCATGACGGACTTGAGCCACACCCGCCGCATGCTGGAGACGACCAGGGCCGGCGACAGCCCCTACTGAGCGACCGGCACCCGCACGGTGAAGGCCGACCCCGCCCCGAGGGTGCTCACCGCCGACAGTTCGCCGCCGTGGGCGTGCACGATCTCGCGCGAGATCGCCAGCCCGAGCCCGCGTCCGCCGGTGATCCGGCTTCTGGCTCCGTCCGCCCGCCAGAACCGATCAAACACGTGGTCGAGATCTTCGGGCGAGATGCCCGAGCCGTCGTCCGTCACCGTGATCACGGCGTCACCCCGGTCGGCATGGACCCGCAATGTCACCGTTCCGTCCGGTTCGGCGGCCCGCACCGCGTTGGTGATCAGGTTGCCGATCACCTGGCGGAGCCGGTCGGGGTCGGCGTGCACGGCCGGCGGGCCGGCCGGGTCGCCGGGGTCTGCGGCCAGCCGGACTCCGGCTGCCTCGGCCACCGCCCGGTGGGCGTTGAGGCAGGTCACGACCAGCTCGCCGGGGTCCAGCAGGCTGCGGTGGTAGACCAGCGAACCGGCCTCGGCCAGCGCCAGTTCCTGCAGGTCGTCGATGAGTCGCTGCTGGAGTACGGCCTCCTCGTGCAGGGAGGCGAACAGCTCGGGATCGGGTGCGAGCAGCCCGTCCTGCACGGCCTCCAGATAGCCCCGGATGTTGGCCAGCGGCGTCCGCAGCTCGTGCGCGATGTCACTGATCATGCGCCGCTGCTGTTCCTCACTGCGCTGCAGGGCCTCGGCCATCCGGTTGAAGGACCGGGCCAGCGCCGCCACCTCGTCGTCGCCGCGCACCGGCACCCGCTCGGACAGGTTCCCGTCGGCCAGCCGCCGGGACGCCTGGCCGAGCGCCGCCAACGACGACAGCACCCGGCGGCTCAGCAGGACCGTCCCGATGATCGCCAGCAGCGCCACCACCCCCGCAGCCAGCACGGTCCGGCGGAACGACACCTCGGGCTGCTGCATCCGCTGGCTCTTGAAACCGAGGTTGAGCTGCAGCTCCACCGGCGTGAACTCCCTGACCCGCAGGGTGAACGCCCGGCGAAGGCACGCTTGGACCGCCACTTTGTCCCGCGGGCAGGATTTCACCGCCATACCGTCGGCCCGGAACTCCGCCGGTGAGCTCCGGCTGTCCAGGGAGCAGCCCTTCACCACCCCAGGGTCGGCACGCACGTCCTGGACGAAGTAGATCCGGCCACCCGCGGCGGTCTTGCGGTGCACCGGGACGCCCTGCCGGGTGAGACAGATCGCGAAGCGCGCTCCCTCCCGGTAGGAGGCCATCTGGGCGACGGCCGACTCGGTGAGCGGCGGGATCGACGCGGGCCTGGTCACCAGCCCGGACACGGCTCTGAGGGTGCCGTTGGTGAGCAGCTCAGGCCGGACGTCCACGACCAGCGCAGGCCGGGCCGACACCTGCCGGGCGGTGCGGCCCGCCATCTGGTCGGTGTCGGCCAGCACCTCGTCCTTCTCCACCGTCGACACCTGGATCCGCTGGTCGGTCGTCTCGCCGAGCCGCTGTACCACGCCGGCGACGCCCTCCCAGGTCGCGTGGTCGGTCCCGTACCGGACCAGGGTGTTGTAGATCGAGTCGGCGGTGCGCTGCGTGACCTCCCGCGACTCGGTCAGTTCGGCGGTCGTGGTCCGGACCGTCAGCCAGGCGGTCGCCCCGGTCGCGGCCAGCGCCACCAGGACGATCATCAGGAAGACCCGCGCCTGGAACCGGCTGACCATCAGGAGCCCAGCCGGTAGCCGCGCCCGTAGACCGTCTGCACGTGCACCGGTGAGGCCGGGTCCCGTTCGAGCTTGCGGCGCAGGTTCATGATGTGGGCATCGACGGTGCGTTCCAGGATGTAGTGGTCGAACCCGAACGCCCGCTCCAGGATCTGGGCCCGGCTGAACACCCGTCCGGGGTCGGCGGCGAGGGCGTGCAGGATGCCGAACTCCTTGGCGGTCACCTCGACCTGACGGCGATCGACCCGGACCTCGAACCGGTCCGGGTCGATCTCCAGGTCGCCGACCCGGATGACCGCGCCCCCGTCCCGGAGCGTCCCGGCCCGGCGCAGCAGCGCACGGACCCGGGCGACCAGGACCCTCGGGCTGTACGGCTTGGTCAGGTAGTCGTCGGCGCCCAGGTCCAGGCCGAGCAGTTGGTCGTCCTCGGTCGACCTGGCGGTGAGGAGCAGGATCGGCACCTCGGACTCGGCCCGGAGCGTCCGGCAGACCTGGAGCCCGTCCATGACCGGCATCATGAGGTCGAGCAGCACCAGGTCGGGAGCCTGGGTCCGGGCCTCCTCGAGCGCTGCTCTGCCGTTGGCGACGACCGTGACCAGGTGCCCGGCCCGCTCCAGGTAGATCCGGATGAGCCTGGCCTGCTTGGGGTCGTCCTCGGCCACCAGGACCCGGGTACCGGTTCGCATGACCGCGACCCTAACAATCCCGGTGAATTCAGGCGGACAACTCCGCCCGGACGGCGGCGGCGAACGCGTCGATGTCGGCCGCGGTGGTGTCGAAGGAAGCCATCCAGCGGACCTCGCCGGTGTGCTCGTCCCAGACGTAGAACCGGAACCGCTTCTGCAGCCGCTCGGTGACGTCCCGGGGCAGGATCGCGAACACCGCGTTGGCCTGGGGCCTGCGGACGACCTGGAGGCCGGGCACGTCCCGTACGGCCGCCTCGAGCCGCGCCGCCATCGCGTTGGAGTGCCGGGCGTTGCGCAGCCACAGGTCGCCTTCGAGCAGCGCGATGAGCTGCGCCGACACGAAGCGCATCTTGGAGGCCAGCTGCATGTGGGTCTTGCGCAGGTAGGTCAGCCCGGTCACTGCCGGATTGAGCACCACCACGGCCTCGCCGATCATCAGCCCGTTCTTGGTGCCGCCGAAGGACACCACGTCCACCCCGGCGTCGGTGCTGAACGCGCGCATCGGCACGTCCAGGGCCGCGGCCGCGTTGGCGATCCGTGCCCCGTCGAGGTGCACGAGCATGTCCCGGTCGTGGGCGTGCGCACAGATCGCGGTGATCTCCTCGACCGTGTAGAGGGTGCCCAGCTCGGTGCTCTGGGTGATCGACACGACGTGCGGCTGGGACCGGTGCTCATCGCCCCAGCCCCAGGCCTGGCGGTCGATCAGCGCGGGCGTCAGCTTGCCGTCGGGCGTGGGCACCGTCAGCAGCTTGATTCCGGCGACCTTCTCCGGCGCGCCGCCCTCGTCCACGTTGATGTGCGCGGACTCGGCGGCGACCACCGCCGACCAGCGCCGTGTCATCGCCTGCAGGGCCGTCACGTTGGCCCCGGTGCCGTTGAACACCGGGAACGTCTCGGCCTGCTCGCCGAAGTGGTCCCGGAAGACCTCCTGGAGCCGGGCGGTGTAGACGTCGCCGCCGTAGGCCACCTGGTGGCCGTCGTTGGCGGCGCCGATGGCGGCCAGGATCTCCGGGTGGATCCCGGCGTAGTTGTCGGAGGCGAAACCGCGCTCGGCGGGATTATGCAAAGAGAGCAAGACGCTGTCCGTTCAGTTCCTTGGCGGGGCGGTCCCACAGGCCGGCGATCTCCTCGGCGAGCCGGTCGACGTGGGTCCAGCCGGGTCTGACCCTGTCGCCGGTGGCGAGGGCCTTGATCACGAGAATGGTGGCGGCCGCCTCGGTGTCCCGGAGGGAGTCGGCCAGCGCCAGGGTCCAGGACTCGGCCGCCGCCTTGGCCGCGGCATAGGGCGCGTTGCCCTGGGTGGGGTGCTGCGTGCCCGACTGCGACACGATCGCCACCCGCGCCTGCCCGGTCAGCAGCGGGGCGAAGGCGAGGGTCGTGTGCTGGAGCGTGCGGATCAGCACATCGTGCAGGAACGCCCAGTCGGCCAGGTCGGTCGAGGCGAAGGACTTGCCGCCCCGCCAGCCGCCGACCAGATGGATCACGCCGTCGACCGGACCCACCGAGGCAGCCCACTCCCGCACTGCCTGCTGGTCCAGCAGGTCGATCACGGCCGGGGTGACCAGTTCGTCGTCCCAGGCGCGTGGCGTGCGGCCCGCGGCGATCACCCGGGTGCCCCCGGCGGCCAGCCGGCGCACCAGCGGCCGGCCGGCGGCACCGGCGGCGCCGGTCACTACGACGGTTCTCATGCGGCTCTGATGCCCTTCGTGGAGTCGATCACGTCGCTCAGGCGCTTGGCGAGAGCCTCGTAGAACATGCTGAGGGGGAACTCGTCCGGGAGTACCGCATCGACCCACGCCTTCGGTGGCTCGGAGATCGGCAGCGCCTGGACGCCCCTGGCCCAGGCCGACGCCGGGTGCGGCTGAACATAGTGGGCGACCAGGTCGTAGGCGGCCAGCCAGTGGGTCAGCTTGGGCCGGTCGATCCCGTCCCGGTACAGACCCTCGACCTCCTCGCAGAGCCCGATCACGACCTCGGGCAGTCGTGCCCAGTCGAGCGAGAGCCGGTTGTCGGTCCACCGCAGCACGTGGTGCTTGTGCAGGTAGGCGAAGAGCAGCTGGCCGCCGAGCCCGTCGTAGTTGCGGACCCGCTCGCCGGTGATGGGGAAGCGGAACAACCGGTCGAACAGGATCGCGTACTGCACCAGCCTGCCGTGCGGCTGGTCGGTCAGCCGGGTGGCCTCGCGGAAGGTGTTGAGGTCGCAGCGCAGCTCCTCGAGGGAGTACAGCCAGAACGGCATCCGCTGCTTGATCATGAACGGGTCGAACGGAAGGTCGCCGTGGCTGTGCGTCCGGTCGTGGATCAGGTCCCAGAGCGCGAACGTGTCCTGGGCGAGGTCCTGGGAGGCCAGCAGCCGGGTGGCCTCCGGCGGCAGGGTCAGCCGGAGCGTGTCCGCGGCGGCCTGGGAGACCCGGCGGAACCGGGCGGCCTCACGATCGCAGAAGATCCCGCCCCAGGTGTAGCGCGGCGGGACCTCCCGGACGGCGATCGTCTCGGGGAACAGCACCGCCGAGTTGGTGTCGTAGCCGGCGGTGAAGTCGGTGAAGGCGATCGGCACGAACATCGGGTTGTCGTACCTGGCGGCCTCGAGCTCGGCGAGCCAGTCGGGCCACACGACCCGGCACAGCACGGCCTCGACGTTCCGGCTGAGGTTGCCGTTCTGGGTGTACATCGGGAACACCACGAGGTGCTCCAGGCCGTCCTCGCGCCGCAGCTGCGGCTGGAAGGCCTGCAGCGCGTCGAGGAAGTCGGGCACGCCAAGACCCTCGGCGACCCAGCGGCGCAGGTCGGCCACCACCTGGACCAGGTAGGCCTCGTCATGCGGAAAGAGCGGCGTCAGCTCCTGCACGGCGGTGATGATCCGGCTGATGATCGGCGCGACCGCCTCGGCGTCGTCGACCGAGCCGTCCTTGGCCTGGTGCGGGCGCAGCTCCTCGACGGCGGCCGTCAACGCGGGCCAGGCCGGGTGGCCCAGCGCGGGCGACTGCGCGCGGGCCGACCCGGTGGCGGGCGTGCCCGCCACCCAAGTCACGATGTTGGTCCAGAGGACGGCCTGCTCGTGGTCGTGGATCGAGTCGTCGCCGAACAGGTCGGAGTCGGCGAACACCGCGACCCGGCCCGCACCCGCCTGCACGGTCACCGCGAGCGGGGCTCCGGCAGGGTCGGCCGTCGCGGAGCTGCGCAGCAGGACCTGGCCTCCGACCGGGACGGTCAGCGCTCCGGCGCGGTAGAAGCAGGCACCGCCTACCCCGGCGAGCAGGTCGTCCGCGCCGGTGAGGGGCTGCGGCTCCGCCAGCACCCAGTGCGCGACGCCCTTGAAGCAGTGCGCGGCGTCCTGGACGGTCACGTTCCGCACGCCGATCCCGAACCGGGCGAGCAGCTCGGTCACGTTGGTGCCGTACTTGTCCTGCTCGCATTCGGCCATCACGATCAGGCCGCCGCCGGCCCGGACGTGGGTCTCGACGGCGTCGAGCTCGGCGGCCTCGAACTGTGGGCTGCCCAGCCCGGTCGTCCGCTCCCAGCGGTCGTCGGCGGGGTGGGCGA
>JBDSTJ010000337.1:0-4854 GCA_039928335.1 Streptosporangiaceae bacterium
CGATCTCCAGCCCGGTCTCGGTCTCCGGGGTCTCCAACGGGTCGTCGATCGCCTCGATCGCCAAGGCGGTCCAGCCGGCCGTGGTCTCCGTCACGGCCGGCTCGACCGGCCGGACCGCGACCGGATCCGGCATCGTGCTCCAGGCCGACGGCACGATCCTCACCAACGACCACGTGGTCAGCGGCGTGTCCTCGCTCAAGGTGCGGTTCAGCGACGGCACCACCGTTGACGCCAAGGTGGTCGGCACCGACCCCGGCAGCGACCTCGCGGTGATCCGGGTGAGCGGGGTCCCGAACCTGACGGTCGCGGCCCTCGGCGACAGCGACGCGCTCGTGGTCGGCGACACGGTCCTGGCGATGGGCAGCCCGCTGGGCCTGGACGGCTCGGTGACCTCGGGCATCGTCAGCGCGCTCGGCCGCACCGTGGCGGAGAGCGAGGGCGGGGCCACGATCAAGGACGCGATCCAGACCGACGCGGCCATCAACCCGGGCAACTCCGGCGGCGCGCTGGTCGACGGGGCCGGTCGGGTGATCGGCATCAACACCGCGATCGCCACCAACGGCAGCGGCTCCGGCAGCGTCGGGGTGGGATTTGCGATCCCGGTCAACAGCGCCAAGAAGGTCGTCGACCAGATTGTTTCCCAGTCGGGAAACTCCCGGGCCTGACCGGCCGTTATACGAGATGATTTAACATTCAATAGAGACTCGCGGCGGGCCTGGGGGCCACTGGGGGGTGGAGTCCTCAGGCTCCGCCGCGTGCAGGACCGCAGCCGGTCGGGCGCCACTGGGAGGTGGGACGCTCGGCCGGTTGCGTTATTTCCGGGTCTTGGCCGACTTCGCCCGGAAAGTCCGCAGACAGTACTCGCGGGGCAGCGTCCGAAGCGCCAGCGGGATCCTCGGATAGACGATCCGCAGCAGGTTGACGACCATGACGAACTGCCGCTCGCGCCGGGCGTTCCACGCCCAGCCGTACTGCGCGCGCAGCGGGGCCGGCATGAACCCGGCGGTCAGCAGCCGGACCAGCCACAGCCCCGGCTGCTGGGCCCGGGGCACCCGCGGATGGAGTACCTGGTGGGCGACCCTGCGGGACGCCTCGGTGATCTCCAGCGTGGTGACCATGCGGTCGAAGTACTTCGTGAACTCCTCGTACGTCGCGGGCTGCAGTTCCGCGGGAGTGTTGAGGATCTGGGCGTAGATCCGGGACTGCTGGTAGAACTCCTCGACCTCGGCCGGGCTGAGCCTGCCGAACAGCGCCTGGTAGAGCCGGAGCGCCACGTCGAACAGGGTCGCGCCGACCCAGACCTGGAGTTCGGGGTCGTTCGCCGCATATCCGGGGCCGGTGACCGACCGGTGGATCCGGGTGATGATCGCGCTGAGCCGCTCCGCCTCCGCGCGGGTGCCGAACTGGACGACGTAGAGCCATTCCATGGTGTTCTGCAGTCGGCCGAGCGGGTCCTTGAAGGTGTAGGTGTGGTCGTAGACGCCCTGGCCCACCCCGGGGTGCGAGGTCTGCAGGATGGAGGCCGCGCCGCCGGCCGCGATGAGCACGCCCTCGCGGCCGATGCGCCGGATGATGTCGGAGTCCTGGAAGATGCCGTCGCTCATGAAGCATGATTGTAAGTAAGCACTTGCTTCTGCGCCAGGGTGGATCAGGGACCGATATTGGGGCGACGTGCTCGGCCGGACCGTAAATAATGGCCTCATGCCCGGTCCGATTCCCGTCCGAGGCTCGGTCGTCATCCCCGACTCCGAGCTCTCCTGGCGATTCTCGCGTTCCTCGGGGCCCGGCGGGCAGCACGTCAACACCAGTTCGACCGCCGCCGAACTCTCCTTCGACGTCGCCGGCTCGCCGTCGCTCACCGACGTCTACCGCGAACGTGCCCTGGAACGGCTCGCCGGCCGGCTCGTCAACGGGGTGATCACCATCCGGGCCGAGGAGTACCGGTCCCAGCTCCGCAACCGGGACGCCGCCTGCGAACGGCTCGCCGCCGTGCTCCGTGCCGCGACCGCGCCACCCCCACGCAAGCGCCGCCCCACCAAGCCCAGCCGGGGCGCGACCCAGCGGCGCCTCGAGGAGAAGAAGCGCCGCTCGCAGACCAAGCGCCTGCGCCGCAGCGACGACTGAGGCCCCCGGCGACCTTCCCGAGGGGCCCCTGCTCACTCGGCCCTGCCGTGCTCAGTCCTGTCGTTCCGGAGCGGGCCGCATCGGGGCGGGGGCCTGCGCCGGGATCGGGTGGTTGGCGTCCGGCTTGGACTCGACCGCCGCAGCGGCCTGGGCCGCGATCGGGGTCGCCTGGATCGGGACGGGCTTGGCCATCGCGACCGTAGCGGCCTCGGGCTCCTTGCGGAGCACAGGCGCCTGCTGCTGGTGCTGGGGAGCGACCGGGGCGGGCCGGTTCTGCTGGTTCTGCTGGTTCTGCTGGTTCTGCTGGGGCGCGGCCGGCGGGCCCGGGCGGCGACCCGGCTGCTTGTTGACGGCCTGCTCGATCATCTTCTCCAACGGCCCGGCCTCGTTCTCCGAGCGGAGCAGGGCGCTGAGCGTGTGGCTGATGTCGGTCAGCCGCTGCAGCGCCGCCGAGTGGTTCTTGTTGAGGTGGTTGAGCCGCTCGGTGGCGTCCTCGTTGATGACGCTGGACCGGCGCTCGGCCTGGGTCAGGGTCCGCTCGGCCTCGAGCCGTGCGCCCGTGACGGTCTGCTCGGCCTCGTGCTTGGCGGCCGTCAGGACCTTCTCGGACTCGTTCTTGGCGGCGTTGAGGACCTGACCGGACTTCTCCTGGGCGGCGGCGACCTCACGGTCGGCGTGCCCGCGCGCGTCCTCGGTGATCCGCTTGGACTCCTTCTCGGCGTCCTGGCGGATCTGGTTCGCGATCTTCTCGGCCTCGGCCAGCTTCTCCCCGGCCTCGTCCTCGGCCAGGTTGATGATCTGGCGGAGCCGGTCGCTCAGGTCGTCGCCGGTGGGCTTGCGCGCGTCCCGCACCTCGGCCATCTCACGGCGGCCGCGCTCGATGTCGTCGAGCGCGCGGGCCAGCCGGGCCTCGAGGTCGCGGATCTGGTTCTGGCTGCGGGTGATCGTGTCGTCGACCTGACGGCGGTTGTAGCCGCGCATCACGATCTCGAAGGTCTCATCTCGGAGGAGGTTGGGGAGGATCTCTGCGTCGTTGCTCATGTTGCCTTCGGGGGCTCGGGCCCCGTGACGGGGGGCAGATTCTTCAGGTGGCTGCGGAGGTCGCCTTGACTCTGGTCCGGTCTGACCCATTCGCGCAACCGGAACCAGCGTTCTCTCGCGAATTCGTGACCGCATACGGGCGTATCAGCTCAGATACCTGCTGGTGGAAGGTCGAAAGCCTGGCATCAGGCTACCGGGTGGCGGGTCGCGCCCGGCAGCCGGACACAATGAGCGGCATGAGCAGCTATATCGGCGCACTCGGCGCGGACGAGCCCACCATCCACCCCGAGGCCTGGGTCGCGCCCGGCGCGGTCGTCGTCGGGCGGGTGACCCTCGGCCGGGCGGCCAACGTCTGGTACGGCTCCGTGCTGCGCGCCGACGACGAGGTCGTCGAGGTCGGCGCGGAGTGCAACATCCAGGATCTGTGCTGCCTGCACTCCGACCCGGGCTCGCCCGCGATCCTGGAGGACCGGGTCAGCCTCGGCCACAAGGCCATGGTGCACGGCGCGCACATCGAGACCGGGGCCCTCATCGGCATCGGCGCGATCGTCCTCAACGGGGCCCGGATCGGCGCGCACACCCTGGTGGCGGCCGGTGCGCTCATCACCCCCGGCAAGAAGTTCCCGGCCGGCGTCCTGGTGGCCGGCGCACCCGGCCGGGTGGTCCGCGACCTCAACGACGGGGACCGGGCCGTCCTCGCCTTCACCCCGCCCGCCTATGTCGACAAGGCCCGGCAGCACCGCTCCGCAGCCTGGCGGTAGGCCGGCCGCGGCGACGGTGCGTGACGACCCGGTCGACGGGCCCTAAATAAACGCAGGGGACGCGGCCCGCGACAACCGGCGCCACTTAGCATGGGCGGGTGGCATGGGGAGCAGGAAGTTCGCGGCAGGAGGATCCGTTCGCTGCCGCGGAGCGTGATGTCCGGGCGATGGTGTCGGCCAACTGGTGGCCGAGCGCGCCCGCGCAACAGCGGCAGCATTCGATCGCGGGGCGGATCCTGGTGCTGCCCGACGGCAGCCAGTGGCTGTTCGGGGCGTGGGCCCGGTGGTACCGCAGCCACCCCGCCGACCAGCAGTGGTATCTGTGCCCGCCGCCGCACTCGGCGATCACCCGGCTGACGGCCCGCACGGCGCAGAGTTCGGCCGCGCTGCCACCGCACGTGGTGCCGTCGGGGCCCGACTTCAAGGCGCAGGAGTATGAGCTGCTGCCGTTCGTCGGGGCGGATCTGAAGGCGCTCACCGCCCGGGTCAGGGCGACCGTGGAGGCCTCCGCTCAGCTGTCCGCGGCCGACCACCCGCGACCGGAGGGCGACATCCCCCGGTGGTGGCAGGAGTTCTCGCCCACCGCGCCGATGACCGTCGCCGCCACCTGGGGCGTCACGCTCTGGTGCGCGGGCGCGCCGGCCTTCGACGCCCGGCTCGACGACCAGCTCCTGGGCCTGTGGAGTCCCTATCGTGAGCAGCAGCTCCCGGCGATCGACGGGCCGCGCTGGCTGACACCGCCGACGCTCGGCGAGGTCGTCGGGCTGTACGCCGAGCGGCTTCGCGCGCACCGGGTCGACGCGGCCGTGGTCGTGCTCCGCACGATGTGGGCCACCGCGTCCGCGCTGCGCGACGAGCGCAGGTTCACCGCTCGCGCCGACGCGCTGCTGGCAATCCTCGGGGCCACGCTCAAGGACCCGACCATGGA
>JBDSTJ010000338.1:0-7427 GCA_039928335.1 Streptosporangiaceae bacterium
GCCGACGTCCGGTTCGACCGTGTCGCCCGCCCTATCCACTACGACCCGATCCGGGTAGGCTCACGCCCGAGCAATCGCTTGGTTCGCTAGGAGGCGTCGTGCGTCGCGGGATCTATCTGCTGGAAGAAGTCGAGTTCCATCCGATGAACTCGCGCAAGCCGCTCCAGTACCTGCAGTGGCTCACCACGTACAAGCAGGAGGACGAGGCGATGGCGGCCGGCGTGTCCGTCCTGTCGGAGAAGAAGTCGGTCCGGTCCCGCGACATCGACCTGGTCGGCGCGTTCTACGCCGTGGGCATCACCGGGCATCCCCAGTTCAAGGTCGTCACCCTCTGGGACTGCCACGGTGGTTGGGACGGCGGCTGGCGGCAGATGATGGACATCTACGCCGGGGTCAACGAGCGGCTCTTCCTGTCCGACATCGACGACCTGCGCGACACCGCCTTCTCCCGCCCGCTCGGGGCCGCCCCCGGCAGTCCCGCCCTGGCCGACATCGTCGCCGAGCACTACACCGCGCCGTTCTTCGTCTTCGAGAGTGCCCAGGTCAGGCCCGGCGCGGCCCTGGACTACCTGGCGGCCGTCCAGGAGGAGCGGGCCCCGGTGCTGGCCGACCACGGGCAGCGGCTGATCGGCTCCTATGAGGTCCAGTTCTGCGACACCGAGGTCGTCACCTTCTGGGGCACCACCCTCGACGACCACCTGGCGCTGCAGCGGTCCCGGGACGCCGCGCTCGGCCTCGACGACGAGACCGAGGCGGACCACCGCCTGCTGTCCTGGCGCAAACGATCCCGCCACTTCCTCGAGGGCCCCTGGCGGGAGAACCTCCTGGCCCCGTTCCCCGGCTCGAAGCTGGCTCCCTGAAGCGCCCCTGGCCGTTCGCGGCGGCCTCGGGTCGTGCACGTGCAGAAGGAAAGGGACCTCCGGCGCTCTCGCCGGAGGTCCCTTTCCTGTGTGGTCCTGGGCGCGGGTCAGAACTCGTCGTTGAGCCTGGCTAGGAGTGCGTGGTACTCATCCCACAGTTCCTTGGGCAGGTGCTCGCCGAAGGACTCCAGGTGGGCGGGCATGAGGGCCGCCTCCTTCTTCCAGGTCTCGGTGTCGGCCGACAGCAGGATGTCGAGGTCCCGACCGTCGATCTTGAGACCCGCCAGGTCGAGGGACGCGGCGGTCGGGGTGTGTCCGATCGCGGTCTTGGTGGCGTCGGCCTTGCCCTCGAGCCGCTCGATGATCCACTTGAGGACGCGGCTGTTCTCCCCGAATCCGGGCCACAGCCACTTGCCGTCCTCGTCCTTGCGGAACCAGTTGACGTAGTAGATGCGGGGCAGCTTCTCCTGGTCGGCCGACGCGCCGAGCTTGAGCCAGTGCGCGAAGTAGTCGCCCATGTTGTAGCCGCAGAACGGCAGCATCGCGAACGGGTCGTAGCGCAGCTCACCGACGGTGCCCTCGGCGGCGGCGGTCTTCTCCGAGGCGATGTTCGCGCCGAGGAAGACACCGTGCTGCCAGTCGAAGGACTCGGTGACCAGCGGGACGTTGGTCGCGCGCCGGCCGCCCATGAGAATCGCCGAGATCGGCACGCCGTTCGGGTCCTCCCACTCCGGTGCGATGATCGGGCACTGCCCGGCCGGGGTGGTGAAGCGGCTGTTCGGATGGGCTGCGGGCGTGTCGGACCCAGGAGTCCAGTCATTGCCCTTCCAGTCGGTCAGGTGCGCGGGGGGCTCGTCGGTCAGGCCCTCCCACCACACGTCGCCGTCGTCGGTCAGCGCGACGTTGGTGAAGATGCTGTTGCCCCACAGCGTCTTGATGGCGTTGGAGTTGGTCGACTCGCCGGTGCCGGGAGCGACGCCGAAGAACCCGTACTCGGGGTTGATGGCGTAGAGCCGGCCGTCCTCGCCGAACCGCATCCAGGCGATGTCGTCGCCGATGGTCTCGACCTTCCAGCCGGGAATGGTCGGCTGGAGCATCGCCAGGTTGGTCTTGCCGCATGCCGACGGGAAGGCGGCCGTGACGTACTTGGCCTGCCCGTTCGGCGGGGTCAGCTTGAGGATGAGCTGGTGCTCGGCGAGCCAGCCCTCGTCACGGGCCATGGTCGAGCCAATGCGGAGCGCATAGCACTTCTTGCCCAGCAGGGCGTTGCCGCCGTAGCCGGAGCCGTATGACCAGATCTCGTGCGTCTCAGGGAAATGCGAGATGTACTTCTCAGTGTTGCAGGGCCACGGCACGTCCTGCGCACCGTCGGCAAGAGGGGCGCCGACGGTGTGGATGGCCTTGACGAACTTGCCGGTCTCCTCGATCTGTCGAAGAGCCGCGTCCCCCATGCGAGTCATGATCCGCATCGACACCGCCACGTAGGGCGAGTCGGTCAGCTCCACGCCGAGCTGAGAGATGCTGCCGCCGAGCGGGCCCATACAGAACGGCACCACGTAGAGGGTGCGGCCCTTCATCGAGCCCTTGAAGATCTCACCGAAGGTGGCCTTCATCTCGGCGGGGGCGATCCAGTTGTTGGTCGGGCCCGCGTCCTCCTGCTTCTCGGAGCAGATGTAGGTGCGGTCCTCGACTCGGGCGACGTCGCGCGGGTCGGAGGCGGCATAGAAGCTGTTCGGGCGCTTGTCGGGGTTCAGCCGCTTGAAGGTGCCCTGCTCGACCAGAAGGTCGGTGAGCCGGGTCCACTCCTCGTCGGTGCCATCGCACCACTCGACGTTGTCGGGCTGGGTCAGCGCAGCGATCTCGCTGACCCAGTCGATCAGTTCACGGTTGCTGGTCGGGGCCGGTTCGATCCCGGGGACCTGGTCAGACACGCCTTACTCCTCACACCTGCAATGGGGTGTTGTCATCGTGAACGACGACCCCGACTTTTGGCCAATTGGCCCAGACCAATGTGTTACTTCCTGGAAACATGCCCTCACACAGAAAAACATTCAGTCTTCTGCCAGTTTGGCCACAACCGCCCTGAACGCAGCCAGGTCACCCTCGTTGTGCAGCACGAAGTAGGAGATGCCGAGCTCCTCGCGCCAGCGTCGGAGTGTGTCGCATATCTCATCGAGTTCTCCGGCCAGCACCTGTGGTGTTCCTGCCTGCGCGGACGGGTTCGCCGCACTCCACAGCTCGGGTGATCTGCCGAGTCCGAGCTGCAGTACAGACGTGCCCAGTTCGATCTCGGCGAATCTCGCCCCGGCGGCTTCCCGGACGATGTCGATCTTCCTGGCGAAGGCCGCCGCGCCGCTGTCCGCAGTGTCCGGACCGGTGCCGTCGGCCCGGACCCGCATGGTCAGGTTGATGATGTCGGCCTCGCGGGCGGCCAAGGCGAGCATCTTGGGCCCGCCGCCGCCCAGCATGATCGGCGGGCCGGGGAGCTGGACCGGGGCGGGCTCCTGTTCCAGACCGCTGATCTGGTAGTGCTCGCCGTCGAAGGAGAACGGGCCGCCGGCCCACAGGCCCCTGAGCACCTGGAGGGACTCGGCCAGCCGGGCCACCCTGACTCCGGGCGAGTCCAGGGTCAGCCCGGCCCGGTGGTAGTCATGGGCCATCCAGCCGGTGCCCAGCCCGAGTTCGAGCCGCCCGCCGGAGAGCACGTCGAGGGTCGCGGCCTCCTTGGCCAGGACGGCGGGGTGCCGGAAGTCGTTGGCGAAGACCAGGGTGCCGACCCGGAGGGTCGTGGTGGCACAGGCGGCGGCGGTCATCGCCGCGACGGGGGAGAACCGGGGCCCGACCAGGTGGTCGGGGACGAGCAGGGTGCTGAACCCGTCGCTCTCCAGGCTGCGGGCCTGGTCGGCCCACTCCTTGCCGGTGCCGGTCAGCCGCAGGACGGCCCCGAAACGGAACGGTCGGGTCATGGGGTGGCTCCTCGTCAATTGTTCGGACCAAGCGCTTGCTTTACCATGCACCTCGGTTGAACACTGTGACAATGCCCCTGGGAGTACGTACCGCAACCGACGACGAGGTCGCCTTCTTCAAGGACAACGGCTGGGTCGCGCTGCCGGGCCTGGTCGGTCCCGGCGACGTCGCGGCGCTGCGGCAGGTCGCCCGGCAACGCCTGGACCAGCGCCGACGTGACCGCACGACCGCCGTTGACGAGGCCTTCGGTCAGTCCCGCGACATCGCCGAGACCGACCCCCTCTTCCGCGAGCTGACCCTGTCGCCGTCACTGGCGGCAACCGCCACCCGGCTGCTGCACGGCGTGGCCGGGGTCCGGGTCCAGGTGACGAACCTGCTCGTGAAGGAGCCCGACGGCGGGCACGGGGCGACGGAGTTCCACCAGGACTTCCCGTGGATGCCGATGGACCGCTCGGCCATGCTGACCGTCTGGCTGGCGCTCGTCGACGTCCCCGCCGACATGGGTTCGCTCCGGTTCTACAGCGGCTCACACCGGCACGGCGTGCTCGGGCGGAGCTTCACCCGGGCCGGCGACGACCAGCTCAGCCAGCACCCCTGGCTGGCGGAGCTGCCGCTGTCGGAACCGCTCGACCTGGCGGCCGGTGACGCGACCGTGCACCACGCGTTGACCGTGCACGGGGCGGCCGCCAACGGGCACGACACCCCGCGGCTGTCGTTCACCGCGACCTACTTCGACTGCGACGCCCTCTACACCGGCACCCCGTACGGCCAGACCGACGGGCTCGGGCTGACCGTGAACGCCCCCTTCGACCACGCGAAGTTCCCCAAGGTGGACCAGTGACAGAGACGATCAGGGGTCCCGTACCGGACCTGGGCGCGACCCTGATGCACGAGCACATCTTCGGGCTCAGCCCCGAGATCCTGTGGAACTGGCCGGACATCCCCGAAGGCTGGGACCAGGAGGCCAGGGCGCAGGAGGCGGCCGGGAAGCTCAACGACCTGAAGGCCGCCGGGATCGACACGATCGTCGACCTGACCGTGATCGGGCTCGGCCGGTACATCCCGGCGATCCAGCGGGTGGCCGAGCTGACCGACGTCAACATCGTCGCGGCGACCGGGCTCTACACCTACAACGAGCTGCCGCAGTACTTCGGCAACCGGGGCCCCGGCACGCTGTTCGGCGGGGTCGACCGGCTCGCGGAGTTCTTCGTCCGCGACATCGTCGAGGGGATCGGCCGGACCGGGGTCAAAGCCGGGATGCTCAAGTGCGCCACCGGGCGTGCGGGCATCGTGCCGACCGTCGAGCGGGTCATCCGCGCGGTCGCCCAGGCCCATCGGGAGACCGGTGCACCGATCACCACGCACAGCGAATGCGCCACCCGCAATGGTCTCGACCAGCAGAAACTTCTGCTGGAGGAGGGCGTGGACCTCAGCCGCGTCGTGATCGGGCATGCGGGCGACTCGACCGACCTGGGCTACCTGGAGGAGCTGGCCTCGGCCGGGTCGTTCCTCGGCATGGACCGGTTCGGCATCGAGTTCACCTCGTTTGAGGACCGGGTCGCGACCGTCGTGGCGATGTGCGAGCGCGGCTACGCCGGCCAGATGGTGCTCAGCCACGACTCCTACTGCTTCAACGACCGGTTCGACCCGGTCGTGGTCCGGGAACGGCACCCCAACTACCACCTGCTGCACATCTCCCGGGACGTGCTGCCCGCGTTGCGCGAACGGGGCGTCACCCCCGAGCAGATCGACCAGATGTTGATCGACAACCCTCGCCGCGTCTTCGCGCGCACCGAACCGTACTAGGGGCTTCCCATGTCCGCTGAGACCGCCGCCGACTTCGACGTCACCGCAGACTGGCACGTCGCCGACCCCTACCCGTTCCTGCGCAGGCTTCGAGCGGAGCAGCCGGTGTTCTGGAGCGAGCACCTGAAGATGTGGGTGCTGACCAGGCATGAGGACGTACGGAACGCCTACCGCGACCATGAGCTGTTCTCCTCGGTCGGTTCGTTGACGATCTCCCGCACCCTCATCCCCGACGTCAGGACGGCGCTCGGCGAGCACCAGTCGTTCCTCGACAACTTCGCCGCCAACGTGGACCCGCCGCAGCACACCCGGATGCGCAAGGCGATCTCCAGGGCGTTCACCCCGCGAGCGGTGGCCAGGCTCGGCGACAACTTCCGGACCAAGGTCGACGCGGTGCTCGACGCGGTCGTCCCGGCCGGCCGCGCCGACCTGGTCCAGGAGATCGCGCACCTGCCCTCGGCCCGGCTCGCGGCGGTGTTCATCGGGGTGCCGCCCGAGGATGAGGATCAGGTCAAGCACTGGGTCACCTCCTGGTTCCAGCTGTTCCTGTCCCCGCAGCCGCCGGCCCGCCAACTGGAGCTGGCCGCCGACTTCCTCAAGTACCTGGACTATGTGGACCGGCTGGTCACCGACCGGCGGGCCCGGCCCCGCGAGGACTTCGCCACCCTGATGGCCGAGATGATCGACACCGGTCCGGACGGGCTGTCGCACCGGGAGGTCGTCGAGACGATCAGCGCACTGCTGCTCGGCGGCAACGACACGGTGCCCAACGGGGTGTCCAACGCGGTCTACCGGCTGCTGCGCGAACGGGAGGTCTGGGAGGAGATCACGGCGACGCCCGCGCTGATTCCCGGGATGATCGAGGAGTCGTTCCGGATCGACGGCGCCAGCCTCGGCAGCTTCCGCAAGCCCACCCGTCCGGTCACGTTGCACGGGGTCACGATCCCGGCCGGGATCGAGGTCCTCCTGCACGCGGACTCGGCCTCCCACGACGAGACGGTCTTCCCCGACCCCGAGCGGTTCGACATCCGCCGCCCCAACGCCCGCGAGCACATGGTGTTCGGCTACGGGGTGCACCACTGTGTCGGCGCGGCGTTCAGCCGGCTCAAGATGGAGATCGCGTTCGAGCAGCTCACGACCAGGATTCCGTCGTTGCGGCTGGTGCCCGGCGAGCCCGTCGCCTACAAGAAGAGCATGGTCGGCCGGGGCATCGCGCAGATGCTGGTCGAGTGGGACGAGCGATGAGGCACGCCGGCAGGGTCGCCCTGATCACCGGCAGCGGGTCCGGGATCGGCCGCGCGTGCGCGTTGCGGCTCGCCGCCGAGGGCGCCCGCATCGTGGTCGCCGACCTGAGACCAGGCGACACCGTTGCGGAGATCGTCGACGCCGGCGGGGAAGCGGTGGCCGTCACCGCGGACGTGTCGGTCGAAGCTGACGTCGTGCGCATGGTGGCGACGGCCGTCGAGACCTACGGGCGGCTCGACGTGCTGCACAACAACGCCGCCGCGCTCAACCGGTCGGTGTACGGGCGGGACCTTGACCTGCTCGACCTCGATGTTGAGGTCTGGGACCGGACCCACGCGGTGTCGCTGCGCGGGGCGATGCTCGGCTGCAAGCACGCGGTCCCGGTGATGACCTCCGGCGGTGCGATCATCAACACGGCCTCGGTGTCGGGGCTGCTGGGTGACACCGACCACGCGGCCTACGGATCGGCGAAGGCCGCGCTGATGTCGCTGACCCGTTATGTGGCCACGATGTACGGCGACCGGGGGATCCGCTGCAACGCCGTCGCGC
>JBDSTJ010000339.1:0-4340 GCA_039928335.1 Streptosporangiaceae bacterium
AGATCTCCACGATCGCGTCCGGCACCGGCTCGCCCGCGCCGTCCAGGACCAACCCTCTGACGATCACCGCGTCCGGGTTCCCCGCAGAGGCGAGGTCGCCGCCGCCGACGAAGGGCAGCGCGTACCCGTAGAACGGGCCGACGGTCTGGGAGGCGGTCGGTTCGAGCATGGTCATCGGTGGTCCTCCTCGGCCAGGGTCGCGGCCGGGCCGTCGAGCACGATGTCCCAGGTATAGCCGAGAGACCACTCGGGGACCGACAGGTCGTGGGCGTAGACGGCGACGAGTCGGTCCCGGGCGGCGTCGTCGGTCACGGACTGCAGGATCGGGTCGTAACGCAAGAGCGGGTCGCCGGGGAAGTACATCTGGGTGACCAACCGCTGGGTGAACGCGGTGCCGAACAGCGAGAAGTGGATGTGCGCGGGCCGCCAGGCGTTGACGTGGTTGCGCCATGGGTAGGGTCCCGGCTTCACCGTGGTGAAGTGGTAGTGCCCGGCGTCGTCGGTCAGGCATCGGCCCGCACCGGTGAAGTGCGGGTCCAGCGGAGCGGGATGGTCGTCGCGCTGGTGGGCGTACCGGCCGGAGGCGTTGGCCTGCCAGATCTCCACCAGCTGCCGGCGGACCGGCCGGCCGGCCCGGTCGAGGATCCGGCCGGTGACGGTGATCCGCTCGCCGAGCGGTTCGCCGTGGTGCTGCCGGGTCAGGTCCGAGTCGAGGGCGGTCACGTCGGTGACGCCGAAGACGGGTCCGGCCAGCTCGACGGCGTCGGGGTCCTTGACGACCACGAGCGGCTGGAGGGGGTGGCGGAGTGCACTGCTGCGGTAGGGGGCGTAGCCGCGGTCCGGGTGGGCCGCTCCGGGCCGGGAGCCGCGCAGCGCCGCGATCTCCGCGTCGATCGCCGCCTGGTTCAGGGGCTGGTTCATGTTCGATTCTCCTGACAGGGGTCGCTCACGGCGTGCGAACCTTCGCCGCGGTCCGGGCCAGGACCTGCTCGACGGAGACCCCGGGAGCGGTCTCCACCAGTTCGAGGCCGTCCGCCGCGACGTCCAGGACCGCGAGGTCGGTGATGATGCGCTGGACGCAGCGCCGGCCGGTCAACGGCAGGTCGCACTCCTCAACGATCTTGGGGCTGCCGTCCTTGGCGTTGTGGGTGGTCAGCACCACGACCCGGCGCGCGCCGTGGACCAGGTCCATCGCCCCGCCCATACCCCTGACCAGGGCACCCGGGACCATCCAGTTGGCGAGGTCACCGGCCGCGGAGACCTGCATCGCGCCGAGGATCGCCAGGTCGAGGTGACCGCCCCGGATCATCGCGAACGACAGCGCGGAGTCGAAGAAGCTCGCCCCCGGCAGGACCGTGACGGTCTCCTTGCCGGCGTTGATCAGATCGGGGTCGAGCGCGGTCTCGGCAGGGTAGGGTCCCACGCCCAGGATCCCGTTCTCCGAGTGCAGCACGACGTGCACTCCGGCGGGCAGGTGCCCGGGGACCAGCGTGGGCAGGCCTATGCCCAGGTTGACGTAGGTCCCGTCGACCAGTTCGGCGGCCGCGCGGGCGGCCATCTCCTCCCGGGTCCAGGCCATCAGCGCGCCACCGTCCGCTTCTCGATGGCCTTGGCTGCGGCCTGCGCGGGCGTCAGTGCGACCACTCGCTGAACGAACACACCGGGCAGGTGGACCTCGTCCGGGCCAAGCTCACCCGGCTCGACCAGTTCCTCGACCTCCGCGATCGTGATCCGCCCGGCCATCGCGGCCAGCGGGTTGAAGTTGCGGGCGGCCTTGGCGAAGACGAGATTGCCGTGCCGGTCCCCGCGCAGTGCACGGACCAGGGCGAAGTCCGTCGTGATGCCCCGCTCCAGCACATACCGCGTTCCGTCGAACTCACGGATCTCCTTGGCGGGCGAGGCCACCGCGACGGTTCCGTCACTCGCGTAGCGCCAGGGCAGGCCGCCGTCGGCGACCGCGGTGCCGACCCCGGCCGGGGTGTAGAAGGCGGGGATGCCCGAACCCCCGGCACGCATGCGCTCGGCCAGGGTGCCCTGGGGGGTCAGCTCGACCTCGAGCTCACCGCCCAGGTACTTGCGGGCGAAGGCCTTGTTGTCTCCGATAAAGGAGCCGGTGACCCGGACGATGCGACCGGACTCGAGCAGGATGCCGAGCCCGCCGCCGTCGACGCCGCAGTTGTTGGACACCACCCGCAACCGCGCGGCCCCGGCCTCGAACAGCGCCTCGATGAGCGTGTGGGGAACCCCGCTCAGGCCGAATCCGCCCACGGCCAACGAGGCTCCGTCGGGCACGTCCGCCAGCGCCGCCGCCGCACCCGCCACCACCTTGTCCATCCGCGCCCCGCATCCCCGTTGTTCGCCTGATGAACTATCCTTCATAAATTTGGACAGAGTGTGCGGCAGCACCTCCTCCGTTGTCAACCGCGCAGACCAAGCAGGAGGCCCTCGCATGCAGCAACCCGCCGGCCCGCTGGAACGCGGTCTGCAGGCGATCGAGGTACTCGCCCGTACCGGGGCCGGCCTGCGGCCGGCCGACCTGGCCCGGGAGACCGGCCTCGCGCGGTCGAGTGTCGACCGGATCGTCACCACCCTCGTCCGGCTCGGCTACCTGCGCTGGGCGGGCCGCGAGGTCGTCCTCGCACCGCACCTGATGGAACTCGGCAACGCCTACCTCGCCGGCATCGGCATGACGGACGCGCTGGCCGCCCACGCCACCGGGCTCGCCGACACCCTTGAGGAGTCGGTCTCCCTCGCCGTGCCGGACCGCTGCGACGTGCGGTTCATCAGCCAGTCGCCGCGGCGGCGCACGATGTCCGTGGCGTTCCGGGTCGGGGACCTGCTGCCCGCCGAGCGCTGCGCCCCGGGCGCCCTGTTCGCCGCGGACTGGGAGCCCGCCCGGTGGCAGGCCCGGCCGGGCTCCGGCGGGCTGGCCGTGCGCGCGGCCGCCGCCCGCGAGGACGGCTGGGCCCTGGACGACCAACTGGTCGAGCCCGGCCTGATCGCCGTGGCAGTTCCGGTGCGGCATCCCGACGGGACCAGCGCCTGCGCGCTGAGCGTGGTCAGCCACACCAGCCGGCACAGCATCGAGTCGCTCCGCCGGCAGGCCCTGCCCGCGATGCTCGACTGCGCCGCCCGAATGGCGGCGCTCCTGGCGGGACCACGCGCAGCCGGCAGCCCGGCGGAGGGCCCGGCCCTCGACCGCAGCCGGGCCGCCAAGGAGGCCCTCGGCCCGGAGTTCCTGCAGTCTCTCGACCGGGGCCTGGCCGTACTGCACGCGCTCGGATCGGTGCCCGGCGGCCGCACCCTGTCCGAGGCCGCAGCCGTCACCGGACTTCCCCGGGCGACCGCGCGCCGCGCCGTGCTCTCCCTGGAACAGCTCGGGTACGTGGCCGCGGGCGGCCGCCGGTTCGTCCTGCTGCCCCGCGTGCTCGACCTGGGATACGCCGCGCTGTCCGGGTCGTCCTTCGAGGAGGTCGCCCGGCCGCACCTGGTCCGGCTCGTGACCGACGTGCGCGACTCCGCGTCGATGTCGGTCCTGGACGGGACCGACATCCGCTACGTGGTCCGGATCCCCACGGTCCGGATCATGCGGGTGGAGATCACGGTCGGCACCCGCTTCCCCGCCTACGCCACCTCCATGGGCCGGGTCCTGCTCGCGGGGCTGCCCCGCGAGCAGGCCGCGGCGAGACTGGCGGCCACGGACGTGCGCACCCTGACCTCCTTCACCCGCACCGGCCCCCGGGAGATCCTGGCCGCACTGGCCGCGGCGGCCGAGGAGGGGTTCGCCCTGGTCGACCAGGAACTCGAAGAAGGCCTCCGGTCCCTGTCGGTGCCCGTGCGGGCCCGGGACGGCCGGGTGGTCGCGGCGATCAACGTGGCGAGCCACGCGGGCCGCAGCACCCCGGCGGAGACCCTGGAGCGGCTGCTCCCGGCGCTGCGCGCCACCGCCGCCGCCATCGAGGCCGACCTGGCCGTCCGCACCGAGCACAACCCGCTCCCCGCAGCCTGAGGCTCGTTGACGAGGGACCCTGGGATATCCTGCATAACGGGGGCCCATGTCCCGGAATGCCGGCCTGGCCCATCGAGCAGCGAGGAGCACGCGCATGAGCATGACCGCAGTGCCCACCTCGCTCCTGCCGGGGCTGACCCATCAGGCGCTGATCTACCAGACCGACGAGGCGTTCGTCACCTCGACCTCCGCGTTCTGCCGCAACGGCCTCCAGCAGGGCGACCAGGTGCTCGCCGTGACCACCGCCGCGAACATCGGACTCCTGCGCGACGGCCTCGGCGACGACGCGGCCGGCGTCGAGTTCGTCGACGCGGCGCACTGGTACGACGCC
>JBDSTJ010000340.1:0-8194 GCA_039928335.1 Streptosporangiaceae bacterium
CGCAGGTCGGCGACATCGAGCAGCCGACCGTAGTGCTCGGCCGAGCGATCGAGACGGCCCAGCAGCCGTTCGGCCTCGGCCAGCCAGTAGAGAGCTTCGAGGCGCCCGGCCAGTTCCTCGTCGGTGCAGCCGTCGACCAGGGCGGCCGCGGTGCGGACCGGACCCAGTGCGTCGGCGGGGTGCTGTCGCCCGATCTGGACGATGCCCTGCAGGGCCAGGCCCTGGGCGCGGACCACCGGATCGTGGTGCAGGCCGGTGCCGGCCAGCCTGCGGTCGATCTCCGGGTCGGCCCCGCCGGAGCTGAGCGCCGTGGCGCCCAGCTCCAGCGTCAGGCCGACCTCGTCGGTGACGTGCTCCAGCAGGGCGATGCCCTCGACGAGCACGGCCCGCGACCGGGCGTACCGGCCGAGCAGCCGGGACACCCGGGCGTACCACTCGACGGCCACAGCGAGCTGCGCCGCAGACAGTTCCGGTTCGGCGGGCCGCATCGCGGTCCAGAGCAGCCGGCCGCTCTCCTCCAGGCGCCCGGCGACCGCCAGGGCCTTTCCGAGATCGGCCAGCTCCACCAGCAGCGTGGTCCGGCCGGGCTCGTCCGAACCCACGCCCCCGGCGAACAGGGTCGCCGACTCGGCGGCCCTGACCGCGCGGGCGAGCATGTCCATGGCCATCAGTGCATGGCTTCCCGGACGCTGCGCGGCCGCATGTCCGTCCAGTGCTCCTCGATGTAGCCGAGGCACTCGTCCTTGGAGCCCCGCACCCCGACCGTCCGCCAGCCCGCGGGGACCTCGCGGCCGACCCGCCAGATCGAATACTGCTCCTCGTCATTGATCACCACGTCGTAGGTCACCACGTCGTGCTTCTCGAGGGTCTGTTCGCTCATTCCGTACCTCCCGGCAATTCACGCCATTCAGGAATTGCCACTAGTCTGCATAGCCTGGACGGCTCTGCCCACTGATCAGAACACTTGTCCAATATGAAGAATTCATAGGGGCAACGTGAATCGGGCCATGGTGGACCGGGCGATGCCGGGCGCACACTCCTAGCAACCGCACACCACGGCATGAGAGGCAGCACTCCATGAGCCAGAACCCGACCGCCGCCCCCGCCCTCGACGACCTGCGCATCGAGGACATCGACCGTCCCGCGCCCGGCTCCGCCCAGTTCACCTGGTGCATCGTCCAGATCAACGCCTGCGCGGACCACTAGGCCCGCGATGAAGTCGGCAGACGCCCAGCTGATCGGGTTCCGGAGCCATCTGCACGTGGAGACCGTGCCGGGCGAGGCCGTGTACCTCGTCTCCGCCCAGCGGACGACCGCGCTGTCGGGTGCCTTCGCCGAACGGCTCGCGCCGCTGCTGGACGGCACCCGGACGGTCGCCGAGGTGCGGGCGCTCTGCGGGGTTCCCGACGCCCGGTTCGACACGATGATCGACAGCCTGTTCGCATCCGGGCTCATCACCGCCCGGACGCGGCAGCCGGCCGATCGCGCCGCCGACGCCTACTGGGATCTGGCCGGCTCCCCCGGGGAACGGACCGTCGAGCCGATGCTCGACCTCGTCGTGCTCGGCGGGGTGGACCCTGCCGCCGCGCACGCGGCCTGCCGTGACTCCGGTCTCACCGTCGGCGCGGCCGGAGCGCTGACCCTGGTGCTCTGCGACGACTACCTCGACCCCGGGCTGGCACAGGTCAACACGTGTCACCTGGCCGACGGCCGCCCCTGGATCCTGGCCCGGCCACACGGGCTCCACCCGTGGGCGGGGCCGGTGTTCCGGCCGGGCAGCGGGCCGTGCTGGTCCTGCCTGGCCGTCCGGCTGCGCGGGCACCGGCGCGGCGAGCAGTTCGTGCGGCTCGCGACGAAGACCGGCCGTCCCCTGCCCGTCCCGGACGTGTCCCTGCCCGCCACCCGCGCGATCGGCCTGCAGACCGCGGTGCTCGAAGCCGCCAAGTGGCTGAACGGCCTGCGGCACGAGGGTCAGGACGCGGTCTGGAAGCTCGACAGCCTCAGCATGACGACCACCCACCATCCCGTCGCGGTCCGGCCGCAGTGCCCGGACTGCGGTGACGCCGCAATGGTCGCCGACCAGGTCGGACGGCCCGTCCGGCTGGTGTCGCGGCCCAAGGGCGCGACCTCGGGCAACGGGCACCGGGCCTTCACCGCCGAGCAGATGTGGGAGCGCTTCCGCGGGCTCGCCGACCCGGTCACCGGCATCGTCGCCGACGTGCGGCGGGACCCGCGCAGCCCGTCCTTCCTGCACTGCTACCAGTCCGGCCCGAACCTCGCGTTCGCCGCCGGAAGCCTCGCCGCCCACCGGGCGGGGCTGCGCATGCAGAGCGGCGGCAAGGGCCGTACCGACACCGAGGCCCGGGTCAGCGCGCTGTGCGAGGCCGCCGAACGGTACAGCGGATCACGCTTCGGCGACGAGCCCACGGTCCGGGGCAGCCTCCGCGACCTGGCCCCGGACGCGGTCCATCCGGGCGACTGCCTGCTGTTCGACGAGCGCCAGTACGCCGACCGCGACCGGTGGAACGCCGCCGACAACCCGTTCCAGCACGTCCCGGAACGGTTCGAGGAGGACCAGACGATCGACTGGACGCCGGTGTGGTCGCTGACCGGTGACATGCCTCGGCTGCTGCCGACCGACCTGCTCTACTACCGCTCCGGGCTCGACGGGCTGCCCTCGGTGCAGGCCGACTCCAACGGCACCGCCGCCGGCGGGACGTTCGAGGACGCCGTCCTGCAGGGCTTCCTCGAACTGGTCGAGCGGGACGCGGTGGCGCTGTGGTGGTACAACCGCACCCGCCACGCCGCCGTTGATCTGGCCTCCTCCGACGACCCGTGGATCCGCGCGCTCCCCGCGCGGTTCGCCGGTCTCGGCCGGTCACTCTGGGTGCTCGACCTCACCGCTGACCTGGGGATCCCGGTCATGGCGGCGCTCTCACACCGCACCGGCGCGCCGGCCGAGGACATCATGCTCGGCTTCGGCGCGCACCTCGATCCGGCCGTGGCGGTGAGCCGCGCGGTCACCGAGCTGGGCCAGTTGCTGCCCGCCGTCGTGGACGGCTACGCGCCCGGCCTGCCCGGGTACCTGCTGTCGTGGTGGCAGAACGCCAAGCTCGCCGAGCAACCGTACCTGCTGCCCGACGACCGGGTCGGCGCGCGGGACCTCGCGAGCTACCCGAACCTCGCAGGCGCGGACCTGCGCGACGACCTCGACCAGGTCTGCGAACTCGCCCGGGACCGAGGGCTTGACGTGCTGGTCCTCGACCAGACCCGGCCTGACCTGGGACTTCCCGTCGCCAAGGTCATCGTTCCCGGGCTGCGCCACTTCTGGGCGCGGTTCGGGCCAGGACGGCTGTATGACGTGCCGGTGAGCCTGGGACGGCTCGCCTCCCCCACCTCCTACGAGGACCTCAATCCCCTTCCCCTCTTCCTCTGACCCTCCAGGAGACTCGCCGTGGATCCTCGCCCGGGACCGCCTGCGGAGCTGTGGTCGCTCCGCGAGGACGTGCACGTCGAGACGGCCGCCGGCGGTTCGCTCATCGTGCACAGCCGGTGGGGCGAGGTCCTGCTGCCGTCCGCCGGGGCCGTCGAGCACGAGGCGTTGCGGCGGATGAGCCTCGGGCCGATCCTGCTGGAGAACGTCGTCAGCGAGCCCGACGCCCGGGACTCCCTGCTGACCGGTCTGCTGGAACGGCTGGACCACCTGATCGTCCGGTCGTTCGGGCTCGAACCCGACCAGCTGCTGTTGTCGGTCGTGCCGCTCACCCGGCAGGCCGGGCTCCGGCCGGTACCGCTCGACCATGATCTTCCGGTGCGAATGTCCCGGTTCACCATGCTGCGCGGCGACGGCAACGACTACCTGATGGAGTCGCCGCTGTCCCTGCACCGGGTGGTGCTGCACCGGGCCGAGGCGTTCTGGGCGCTGTCGTCGCTGGCGCGGCCGGTCACCCCGGCCAGGGCCCAGGCGGCGCTCCCGACACCCGGCTCACCGCTGGAGCGGCTGTTCCCGCAGCTGCTCAGCACCCTCGTCGCGGCCGGGATGGCGGTCCAGGCCGAGACCGCCGACCCGCTCGTGTTCGGTGAGGACCGCGATTCCGCGCTCGCCCTGTGGTCGCCGATCGACCTGATGTTCCACACCCGGGCCACGATCGGCCGGCACGACCACGATTTCGGCGCGACCTACCCGCTGGGTGAGCGGTCGTTCGTCGAACCCGTCGTCAAGCAGCCCGCGAGCCGGCCCGGGATCGCGCTGTACCGGCCCCTGTGGGCCGACCTGGTCGCCAACGACCCGCCGCTGACCGCGACCGTCGAGGGTACCGACCGGCCGCAGGGTGCCTGCCCGCCGACCGTCGAGGAGCTCGGGGAGCTGCTCTACCGCGCGATCCGGGTGCGTTCCCTGGTCGGCGACCCCGCGGTCCCGGCCGCGACCAGCGAACGCCCCTACCAAAGCCTCGGCGACCGCTATGAGCTCGAGATCTACGTGACGGCCGGCGCCTGCTCGGGGCTGCCCCGCGGCTGCTACCACTACGACCCGGCCGGTCACCTGCTGGAGCCCCTGGAGGTGTCCGAGGCGGACGTCAGCGAGCTGCTCGGCAACGGCGGTCTCGCGGCCGGCCTGCCGGACCCGCCGCCCGTTCTCCTGACGGTCACCGCCCGTTTCGGCCGGATCCACTGGCGGTACGAGGGGCCCGGATACGCTCTCATCCACAAGAACGTGGGGTCCGTCCTCCAACTGCTCGGCATGGTCAGTACCGCGATGGGACTGCCGGAGTGCTCACATCACTGCAGCGACATCGAGGCCGCCTCGCGCATCTTCGGCACGGACTGGCGGGTCGAGTCGAGCGTCGGTGAATTCATCATCGGGAGCCGGCCAAAACCCGAGGCCAGCCGCGTGCGCACCCCGGTCAACGACGCGGCATGGTCGGATCTCGCCGGCTCACTGCTGTCCCGGAAGAACAGTGTGCGGTCATCTGTCCAGTACGACGCCGGACCTATACGATCTCCGAAAGTCGGACGTTCAAGACATTGAGTCCGGGGATGACGGGGCCCTAGGGTCTGGGAGGCAGACGCCGATGCACGGTCCCTCCGAAGAAAACGGAACGTTCCGAGTGGACGATCCGGAATCTCGGCTGTGGGCGCCCCGGATAGCGCTGCTGGTCACGCTCGCCGTCCTCGGCGGTTACGCGCTGACCACCCTGATGAACGTGGTCGGGCAGGACCCGGGGCCGCTCACGCTGGCCGCGCTCTTCCCGTGCCTGGCCCTCGTGCTCGCCCTGCAGTTGGCGCACTCCACCCGGCAGCCGCGCACCTGGCCGGTGCCGGTGCGGGTGCTGACCCTGTCGGCGCAGACGCTCGCCACCTACCTGCCGTTGGCCTGGATCGGGCTGCCGTGGGGTGCGATGGCCGGTTTCCTGGCCGGTTCGCTGCTGCTGTCCGTCCCGGGCCGGAGCCGCTGGCTGCTCTACCTCGGCGCGGCGGCGGCCATCGTGCCGGTGGTGCTGACCCAGCACGACGGCGGCCCCGGCGCGGCGATCTACGGGATCGGGGTCACCCTGCTGACCGGCTTCATCGTCTACGGGGTCAGCTCACTGTCCGCGCTGGTCACCGAGATCCAGGAGACCCGCCTGGCGCTGGCCCGGATGGCCGTCACCGCCGAGCGGCTGCGGGTCGCCCGTGACCTGCACGACCTGCTCGGCTACAGCCTCTCGGCGATCATGCTCAAGAGCGAGCTGGCCTACCGGCTGCTGCCGACCGCGCCGCAGCGGGCCAGGTCGGAGTTCACCGAGGTGCTCGACATCGCCCGTCAGGCGCTGGCCGACGTCCGGATGGTCGCCACCGGGTACCGCGACATGTCGCTGCGGGCGGAGTCGGATTCCGCGCTGTCGGTGCTGGCCTCGGCGAAGATCTCGGTCCGCGCCCACCTGGCCTGCGGACCGCTCCCCCGGGAGGTCGACACGGTGTTCTCGATCGTGTTGCGCGAGGCCGTCACCAACGTACTGCGGCACAGCAAGGCCCAGCACTGCGTGATCAGGGCCGCCCGGGCCGGCGGCGAGGTCCGGCTGGTCATCGCCAACGACGGGGTGGAGCCCAGCGGGGCGCGGGCCCCGCACAGCGGCAGCGGGCTGGGCAACCTCGGCACCCGGCTCGGGAGCGTCGGCGGGACCCTGTCCAGCGAGGAGGCCGAGAACGGCTGGTACCACGTCGTGGCCCGGTCCCCGGTGGACGAGCGGGCCGGGGACCCCGACAGCCCGGCCGAGGAGGACGACGCGCAGGAGCAGCAGACCTGGGCGCCCCGGCAGACCAAGGTCATCATGATGATCGTGCTGGTGGGCTATCTGCTCCTCACCCTGATCAACGCCGGGTCCGTGGTGACCTCGGGACCGGGCATGCTCGGCGTTCTCGGCTGCCTCACGGTCGTGTTCGCCCTGCAGCTCCTGCACTCGCTGCGCCGGCCCCGGACCTGGCCGGTCCGCCTCCGGGTGCTGTCACTGACCGTCCAGGGTGCCGCGACGTACGCGCCGCTGTTGTGGGTCGACCGTCCGTGGGGCGCGATGGCCGGGTTCTTCGCCGGCTCGCTGCTGCTCAGCGGCACAGCCTCTCTGCGGTGGGGCCTGTTCGCCGGGGCGGTGGCGGCTCTGGTGCCGGTCGCGATCATCGAGAGCGAGTCCGCCTATCTCGCCTACCTGCTGACGTCCTCGCTGGTCGCCGGGCTGGTGGTCTACGGGATCACCGCGATGTACGCCCTGGTCGTCGAGGTGCACGCCACCCGGAACGAGCTCGCGCGGCTGGCGGTCACCCGGGAGCGACTGCTCGTGGCCCGGGAACTGCACGAGGCGCTCGGCAGCAGCCTGTCGACCGTGACGCTCAAGAGCGAGCTGATCCGCCGGTTGCTCCCCGACGCACCCGGCCGGGCTCACGACGAGGTCGCCGAGGTACTCGACGTCTCACGGAAGGCACTCGCCGACGTCCGTTCGGTCGCCAGCGGCTACCGAGGACAATTCCGACAGAACACAAACCTAACAAAAGGTTCCGATCCCGACGAAGACCAGGAATGATCCCCCTTCATCGGTATACTGCGAAATTGGACATAGAGCGCTCCAGGTGGTGAACGGTTGCTCAAGATTCTCCTCGCCGAGGATATGCACATGGTGCGCGGTGCGCTCGTGGCCCTGCTGGAGTTGGAAGAGGATCTCAAGGTGGTCGCGACGGTCGACAGCGGCGACCGGATCGTCCCGATGGCCCTGGAGTGTCGGCCGGACGTCGCGATCATCGACGTCGACCTGCCGAACCTGGACGGGCTCACCGCGGCCGAACAGCTCCACCGGGCGCTGCCGGAGTGCCGCACCCTCATCCTCACCGGGCTGGGCCGCCCCGGCACGCTCCGCCGGGCCATGGCCGCGCACGTGTCCGGTTTCCTGCTCAAGGACTCCCCATCGGAGGGACTCGCCAAGGCCGTCCGCGACGTCGCCGCCGGGCGCCGGGTGGTGGACCCGCAACTGGCGATGAACGCCTGGGACCTCGGCGACAACCCCCTGTCCGAGCGCGAGGTCGAGGTGCTGAGGCTGGCCGCCCAGGGCGCCGAGGCCACCGAGATCGCCGCCGCGCTCTACCTGTCGGTCGGCACCGTCCGCAACTACCTGACCACGATCGTGCTGAAGCTGAACGCCCGCAACCGCCTCGACGCGGTGCGGATCGCCACCGAGGCGGACTGGCTCACCTGAGGTGCAGTGGGTCCGGTGCGGCCGGGCCGCACCGGACCCGGCCTGTCATCCGGTCACCCCGTCATCCCGTCATCCCGGCTACGAGGGTCTCCATCAGCTCCTCCGGGGCGTCCATGAAGCGGTAGTGGGTGCCGTCCAGGACCTTGAACGTGGTGTCGCCGCAGTCGGACCAGCCGTCCATCAGCCGGTGGTCGACCTCGGCGTCAGCGGACCAGCCGAGCGCGGTGATCGGTGTGGTCAGCCGGGTCGGCACGGCCGGCCTGTACCGCTTGTTGGCCTCGACGTCGGCGCGCAGGATGCCGAGGCTCATCTCGATGAGCGACGGCACCGGCTTGCCGCCGAGCTGGACGATGAGCTCCTTCACCTCCTGCGCGAGGGCCTCGTCCGACATCTCCAGGAACCGGCCGGCCGGCCCCTGGTGCGGGGCCACCTGGGAGGAGACGAACAGCCGGGTCGGGGCCGGGTAGCCGCGC
>JBDSTJ010000341.1:0-19069 GCA_039928335.1 Streptosporangiaceae bacterium
GCCGCCAGGTTCCCCGGGCCTCGGCGGCCCGGCGGAGCGCGAGCACCTCGACGTGTCCGGTCGGATCGCCGGTCGCCTCGCGCTCGTTGTGCGCGACGGAGATCACACCGCCGTCGCCCACCACGACGGCGCCGACCGGGATGTCGTCACCCGCCTGACGCGCCACGGCGAGGGCCCGGCGCATATACGGCTCAAACACGCAGGGAGTCGAGTTCCTGGGTGAACCCGGCCTGCTCGGCCAGCGCGGCGAGGGCTTCGGTCGGCACCGCCCGCTCGCTCAGGTCCAGCAGCCGCACCGCGTCGGTGCCCAGGTCGGCGAGCACCTCGACATCGCCGCCGGGATCCCCGTCGGCCTCGGTCTTGACGGGGTCCAACTGCAGCGGGACCAGTTCGTACAGCAGCTCCCCGAGGGCACTGCTCTGAGCTGCGGTGACATCCGACAAGAAGATCCGAAGATCTTCGTCGCCGTCCAGGCGCAGCACCCCGAACCAGGCGTCGTTCTCCTCGATCAGCAGCAGGACGGGGTCGCCGACGGACTCGACGGCGGCCTCGCGCATCAGGTCGGTGACGTCCTCGAGGTCCTCGCTCTCGGCGAGATCGGCTTCGACGGCGACCCAACCTTGGTCGGTCTGGGCGAACACAGCGGCGAAATAGGGCACAGACCTATTGTGACCTGGCGTTACCCCAGGCTGTCGAGGGCCCGCTCCAACGGAATTCCGAAACCGAGCTTGTCGGCGATGCTCAGCAGCATCTCGTCGGGGTACTGGTCCAGGTCTCCGGAGATCGCACCGAGCTCCATCTCGTCGATGCCCAGATCCGTGAAGATCGACATGTCGCCGACCGGGAGCACCTGGTCCAGGTCCTCCTCCTCGGGCACGTCGATGTCCAGGAACTCCAGGACCTGCCTGGCCAGCGGCCACTCGACCGAGGCGGTCACGTCCGACAGGAAGACCAGCTCCTCCTCGCCCAGGACACGGACCGCGACGAAGAAGTCGTCGCCCACGGCCGCCAGGCCGATGGTCCCGCCCAGTCCCGGAATCTGGCGGATGGCGTGGATCATGCCTGCCAGATCCTCGGTGAGAGCCGAAGGAAGCAGTTCGGCTTCCCAACGGGACTCCTCACGAAAAACCACGACGGCGAAATCCGTCGCCTCACTGTCCGTCACTCTGGTCACCCCTCTGCCACCGAAATAGTCGCAGATGCCGCGACCCCGCGTGTGCCCAGCTGAAACTTACTCAGCCCTGAATGTGCGCCTGCGCAGGGTCGCATGGATCTGGGCACGCCGGGAGCGTCGGGGGGCCACCCGCCGACGGAGATCGCGGGCCTCCGCGAGCTCACGCAGGAACGCCGCACGCCGACGCAGCCGGTCGCGGATCTCCTCGGGGGTCCAGTCGTCGCTGCTCATAACCTCATTCCTTCCCCATGAGCAGGTCATCAGTCCTGTTAGCGTGATCGGCATGGAGATCCTCGCCGTTGACCACCCGCTCGTCGCCCACAAGCTCACCGCGCTGCGCGACATCGAAACCGACTCGCCCACGTTCCGCCGCCTCGCCGACGAACTGGTCACCCTGCTCGCCTATGAGGCTACGCGGGACGTGCGGGTGTCTCCCGTCACCGTGCGAACCCCGTTGCAGGAGGCGTCGGGCGTCCGGCTGTCCCGGCCGGCCCCACTGGTGGTGCCGATCCTGCGCGCCGGGCTGGGAATGCTCGACGGCCTGACCCGGCTGCTGCCGACCGCGGAGGTCGGTTTCCTCGGTATGGTCCGGGACGAGGGCACCCTGTCGGCCCAGACCTACGCCACCCGGCTGCCCGAGGACCTGTCGGGCCGGCAGTGCTATGTGGTCGACCCGATGCTGGCGACCTGCGGCACCCTGGTCGCCGCGATCAAGCTGCTGTTCGACCGGGGCGCCGACGACGTCACCGCGATCGTGCTGCTGGCCGCACCCGAGGGGCTCGCTCATCTGGAGCAGGCCTTCCCTGCGGGAACGTCGATCCGGCTGGTGACCGCGGCGATCGACGAACGACTCAACGACAACGGCTACATCATCCCCGGGCTGGGCGACGCGGGCGACCGGCTCTACGGCGTGGTGTAGCCGACAGGGCCCAGGGGTAAGAACACTGTTACGGAGCGTTACACGTTCCCCTCGTCCTTCCGGCCCGCTCGGGGACCGCCGGAACGCGCGAGCGAGCTGTAAGGACCGCGCCGATGGCTCATGACCCGTACAAAGAACTGGCCGAGCGACTGAGCAAGGAATTCGCCGCCATCCACCCGGTGTCCACCGTCACCCGCTGCGTCGCCGCGGCCCTGCACGGCGCCGAGGACATCGTCGGCTCCACCGAACCGGACCTGGTCGAGAAGATCGCCCGGCGGCACCTGCGGGTGCTGGCCATCGTCGCGGCGGAACGATCCCAGCGGATCGTCAGCTGACACGCTACAGACCTTGTGGCTACAGGGTTTTCCGGGTACGACCGCTACTGTGGATCTGAGCTTCAGGTTCGCAGGGGTCAGCTCCAGGAGGCGGTCGTGCCCGCAAAGAAGAACGTCATGCTTATCGGTGGCGCTTTTGTGGCCTTTTACCTGTTCAAGCAGCCCGAGGCGGCAGCGCAGTCGGTGCAGAGCGCCGCCAGCGGCATCGGCTCGGCGGCCGACTCCCTCGCTCGCTTCGTGAACGCACTCGCCTCGTGAGGCTCGTCACACCCGGAGACTCCGCTCCGGCCTCGATCAACCGCTACCTGCTCCCCCAGGAAAAGCAGGTCATCGTCGTGCGCAAGCACCCCGCCGTACTGATGAAGCCCGTCGGCCTGGTGCTGGGCGGTCTGATCCTGGCCGGCGTGCTCAGCAACTATGTCGCGACCGGTGACGGCAGCTCGGTCGTCAGCTGGATCTGGTGGGGCTGGCTGATCCTGCTCGCCTGGTTCGTCTGGCAGGTCGCCGAGTGGTCCGTCGGCTACTTCGTGATCACCAACCAGCGGATGCTGCTGACCCACGGCCTCCTCACCCGGGACGTCGCGATGATGCCGCTGTCCAAGGTCACCGACATGTCGTACGAGCGCTCGCCGATCGGCCGGATGCTCGGCTACGGCAAGTTCATCGCCGAGTCCGCCGGTCAGGACCAGGCGCTGCGCACCATCGACCATCTGCCCTACCCCGACGCGCTCTACGGCGAGGTCTGTGAGATGATCTTCCCGGGTGGCCGGCCCAAGCCGCTTGAGGAGCGTCTGCGCGACATGATCGACAGCGTGCCGAAGATGCGCACCGAGCTCGCGGCCGAGGTCACCACCGGGACCAGCCATGACCTGTCCAACCGGCGGCTCCGGTTGGAGGGCGTCCAAGCCCAGCTCGAGCAGTTGGTCGCCGAAACCGGGGAGTGGCACCGGCAGGCCTCTGAGCTGCACCGGCACCTCGCCGAACGGGCCGCGCCGGGTGATCCGGCCGAACTCTAGGCCTGACTCAAATGTCACAGGTGTGATACGGCCCCTGTGTAGCGGGTTTCGGTTGGTTACTCTTGCGCCTACACGGTCCTGGGTTCATTTCTGGCCATTCAGGGGCGTCCGTGCGCACATGTCGGCACCCCCGCCGCCTGTAGCCTTCCGCTAAGAGAGTTGTCATGCCGGGTCCTGGCAATGTCGGAGAACGTGTTAGAGATCTGCGTCTTTCACGGCGCCTGTCGCAGGCCCAGCTCGCCGGGCACGATCTGTCGGACAGCTACATTTCGCTGATCGAATCGGGAAAGCGCACCCCCACCCCGTCGGTGGTCAGGCTGCTGTCGGAGCGGCTCGGCTGCACCGCCGAATACCTGTCCGAGGGCATCGAGCCCGAGCAGCGTGCCCATGTCGAGGTGCGTGCCCGCCACGCCGAGCTGGCGCTGCTGGCCGGCGACGGCGAGAACGCCCTCGCCGGCTTCGACGAGGTCGTGGCCGCCGACGACAACCCCGAGCTGACCCTGCGGGCTCGCTGGGGCCGGGCCAGGTCGCTCGAACTGATGGAGCGCACCGGCGAGGCCATCACCGCGTTCGAGGAGCTCCGCGAGCTGGCCGAACGCGACTCGGGCCGGACCAGTTGGATCCCGTCGGTGATCGCGCTCAGCCGCTGCTACCACACCGTCGGCGACCTGGGGCAGTCTCTCGCGCTCGGCGAGCGGGCGTTGTCCCGGCTGACCGAACTGGGCCTGCGAACCGGCGAGGACCGGGCCGAGGTCGCCCGGGTCCTGCTGCTGGCCTGGCTGGATCGGTCCGACAGCGACAAGGCCCGCGTGCTCAGCCGGGAGATGATCGCCCCGATCGGCGTCGACACCGGCTCCCTGCACGCCGCCAGCGTGCTCGCCCTGCAGGAGGGCGCGCTCGGCGACGCCGCCTACCTCGCCGACCAGGCGATCGCCGCCCACGGGTCCGGGGTCCGCGCCAGGACCCAGGCCCGGCTGCAGGTCGCCGGCGCCAGGACGCTGCTGCGCGGCGACGAGGCCGACGGACTGCAGGCCCTGGAACTGCTCGCGCATGCCGCCCCGCACCTGGCTGGGGCCGAGGCCGCGAGCTGCGCGATCGAGACGGCCCGAGCACTGATCGGGCTCGGCCGGCTCGACGAGGCCGTGGAGACCGTCCGCCGGACACTCGGTGATCTCGGCGAGGCCGCTCCCGGCGCGGTCGTGGCACAGGCCAAGCTCGTGCTCGCCCAGGCCCAGTTGGCCCAGGGCGACAGGGAGTCCGCGCTCGCGGTGCTGCGGGCCACGTCCGCCCAGATCGAGGTACTCCCGACCGGCCGACTCGCCGCCTCACTCTCCCGCGAGCTCGGCGACCTGTTCGAGACCGCGGGAGACGGGCCCAGCGCCACGGCCGCCTACCGGCGTGCCCTGGAGTCGGTCGGCCTCCGGGCCGCCCGCCAGCAGACCGCCGCCCTGGCCGAGAGCATCTGAGCCGTCCCCGACGGACCCAGGTCCGTCGGGGACGCAGCCTCGGGGTTGGTTCAGGTGTAGAGCCTGCCGTGGATCTCCACATCGGGTGAGATCGCGCGCAACCGGGTGGCGAGGGCCTCACCGGCGGCGTCCAGGCGTTCCAGTGGGTAGGGGTCGAGGCGTTCCAGCAGGAACAGGGCGTTCTTGGTGTCCTCGGTGATCCGGGTGCGGACGGCCTGACGCCAGTTCCAGCGCCGGCATGTCACGCCCTCGTCGTCCCGCCAGATCACCTCGCCGACCACCGGGGCCTCGTCGTCGCCGAAGCTCTCCTTACCGGTCGCGATCGTCAGCCGGGCCGGGCCCCGGTAGGTGTCGAGGTCCTCGCCGCCGATCGGCAGCGCGTACTCGACGCTGACCGCGTTGTAGGCGTCGACGACCCGGTTGATCGACGGCAGCGCGTCGGCCCTGCGCAGCAGGGCATCGACCGAAGGCCGGGTCCGGTTGGGTTTGGCGCCGAACGCCTTGTAGGCCTCTTTCCACGCTCCGACGTGCGGGTCCTCGGGGGCCGCGGTCCGGGCTGCGGCCGTCAGCCAGCCTGCGGACTCGGCGTCACCCGGCCCGTTCTCCAGCCCGTGGGCGACCAGCACCAGCACCGCGAAGTCCGGCCGCAGGGCTCGGACTGCTTCCTCCACCACGATCTCATCCAGCATGCGTTGATTATCGACGAGAAGGCGGCCGTGACCCGGCAGGGGGTCCTCCTGGGCGGCAGTGCCGTGACCTTGAGGGAGTTCGGGCCGGGACCCTCCAGTGTCACCGGCACGCTCGACCTCAAGGCCACGATCTGCGTCGCCCGGCTGACCGGGCGACGGCGCGGGGTGCCCCACGTCGAACCAGACGCGGGTTCCTTCGGAGCTGCGGGTGATCCCCCAGCAGACCGCGTAGCCGTCGAGGATCTCGGTGCCCCGGCCTGCGGTCGCCTCCGCCGAGACGCGGCAGAAACACGGCGAGTTGTGCGATCCCTCGTCCGCGATCGTCACTCTCGCCCAGGTCTCGGTGTGCCGGACGGTCACCGTGAACCGCCCGCCCGGGTCGCCGCTTCCGGTGTGCTCGACGGCGTTGGTGGCGGTCTCGCTGACCAGCAGGACCGCGTCGCTGCGGCTTCCGTGTCCGTCGCCCAGCGTGTCCGCGACGAACCGCCGGGCCACCCTGACCTGATCGGGGGTTCCCGGCAGCGTCACGCTGCGCACCTGGCCACTCATGTGCCGCCTCCTGGTCGAATACCGAACTCCGATCACTTTAAGTGAACGTCCGGTAACTCGATGGTGCTCTGTTATGGGCCCTCCCGCAGGCGTTTCCGGATTCCTGGCCTTACGAGAATTTGATCCTGGCCTGCGGGCCGGCTCAGGCGGCAGCCTCCACCGCGGTGACGACGACCTTGGGAGTAGGGGCGACCATGGTGGGCGCGGCGTCGGAGTCGGGGATGCGCAGGGCCAGGAGGGCGCCGAGGAAGGAGAGGAACCCGGCAACGCCGAAGGCCGCCTGGTAGGAGCTGAGGTCCGGGAGGCCCGTACCCGGCCGGACCACGCCGAGGATGGCCAGAGTAGTGGAGACGATGGCGATCGCCATGGCTGAGCCGAGCTGCCGCTGGGCGCTGAACAGAGTGGAGGCCTGGCCGGTGAGGGCCTTGGAGATCGTCGCGAAGGCCGCAGTCTGGCTGGGCATGAAAACGTGGCTCATGGCGTAGCCGAGCAGGAACATCAGGACCGGGACGGTCGCCAGCGGGGCCAGCCCGATCGTGGCGATCAGCACGGCGACCGCGACCAGTGCGGTGGACATCATCCGGCGCGGACCGACCCTGCGGTAGATCCGCGGCACCAGCTGGGAGCCGATCATGACGCCGACGGCTTCGGGGAAGGTGAACAGGCCGGCACTGAGGGCGCTGTAGCCGTGGGCGGCCTGCAGGTAGAGCGGGACCAGGAACAGCACACCCATGAACCCGCCGGTCGACAGGATCGAGGCCACGTTGATCGTGCGGAAGAGCCGGTCCCGGTAGAGCCGGAGATTGATCATGGGTTGGGTGATCCGGAGTTCGACGACGACGAGCACCACGAGCAGAACGAGGCCGCCGAGGCCGGTCGTGAGGATGCGCGCAGACCCCCAACCGAGGGACGAGCCCTCGCTCAGCGCGTACATCAGGCCCGAGAAACCGGCCCCGGCCAGGACGAACCCGGCGAGATCGAAGCGCCCGGCGTCGGGTTCGCGGTGCTCGGGAAGGGTGAAAGCGCCGAAGACAAACGCGATGATGCCGATCGGCACGTTGATGAAGAACACCCAGCGCCAGCCGACACTGTCGACCATCAGGCCGCCGAGCACGGGACCGCTGGCCGGGGCGAGCGCGGTGGGGATCATCAGGATCTGGTTGGCGCGCAACCGTTCTGCGGGCGGATACACCCGGAGCAACATGGCCATGCCGACCGGCGTCAGCATGCCGCCGCCGACTCCCTGCAGGACCCGGAAGGCGATGAGCTGACCCTCGTTGGCGGCGATGCCGCACAGAGCCGAGGCGATCGTGAACAGGGCCAGGGCCAGCAGGAAGATCCGGCGGGACCCGAACCGGTCGGCGAGCCAGCCCGACGCCGGGATGACCACGGCCATGCTGACGAGATAGCCGGTGACCATCGCGCCGATGCCGGTGACCGGGACGCCGAAGCTCTCACCGATCTTGGGCAGGGCCACGTTGACGATCGTGGTGTCGATGATGCTCACGAACATGGCGGCAACGAAGACCACGCTGACCGCGATCTTTGGGGTGACTCGTTGCAGCATCGATCGGGACCTTCCGGTACTGGTACCGGATACCCGGCAAACAAGGCTGGACAACCGCGACAGACAGCTGGTTATTCCCCGGCCGACCAGCCCGGCGTCGTCCCGCGTTGCCTCACTTCGCCGCCACTGCGTCGAGGCGGGTGAGGTCCTCGTGGCTGAGTTCCAGCTCGCCGGCGTCGAGGTTCTGGTCGAGGTGCTCGAGGGAGCCGGTGCCGGGGGTGGGGAGCAGAACCGACGAGCGGTGCAGCAGCCAGGACAGCGCCACCTGGGCGGGCGTCGCGTCGTGGCGTTTGCCGACCGCGTTCACGACCTCGCTCTCGCCCCTGGTGAGTCGGCCGTTGCCGAGCGGGAACCACGGCAGGAACGCGATGTTCTGCTGTTCGCACAGATCGAGGACCTTCTCGGAGTCCCGGTCGAACAGGTTGAACTTGTTCTGCACCGAGACGATCTCGGTGATCTCCAGGGCGATCTGGAGCTGCTCGAAGGTCACCGAGTCGAGGCCGATGTGCCGGATCTTGCCGGTCTCACGCAGCTCCACGAGCGCGCCGAGCTGGTCGGTGAACGGCACCTGCGGGTCGATCCGGTGCAGCTGGTAGAGGTCGATCCGGTCGCGTCTGAGTCGCTGGAGGCTCGCGTCGCACATCGCCCTGAGCGACTCGGGCCGCCCGTCGATGTGCCAGGCGTCCGCGGCCGTCCTGACCACCCCGCCCTTGGTCGCGATGACGAGCCCGACCGGGTAGGGGTGCAGCGCCTCGGCCACCAGTTCCTCGGCCAGTCCCGGCCCGTAGTTGTCGGCGGTGTCGATCAGATCGACGCCCCGGCGGACGGCGGCCCTGAGCACGTCGACGGCGTCCTCGGACTCCCCCCGGGGCCCCCAGTAGCCCTTCCCGACGAGCTGGCCCGTGCCGAAGCCCAGGCGGTGGACCGGCAGGTCACGGCCGACGAAGAACATCCCAAACGACATAGCTGGTAACTTTACGCTAACCCTCTGAGCAGGGGAAATGTCGCCCCATCGCACCGGCCGGTCAGAACTTCTCGGCGACGCCGATCACCTGGCAGTCGCCGGAGCCGAGCTCGACGTAGGTCGCGCCCATGGTGTCCATACCGGGCGGCCGGGCCGCGGCGTACAGCCGGGCCTCCCCGTCGGTGGAGATCCCGTAGTCCTGCCGGGCTCCGTAGACCGCGACCGACACGTTCGCGTCGCGGCTCTCGGTCAGCTCGTTGGCCGCCAGGAACGCCGGGACCCGGTCGCAGGCCAACCCGAACGACACGCTCAGCGAGGACGGTCCGATGGCGGTACGGGTACGGAACCGTACCCTCTGGGCGTCGGCCGGCAGTTCGAGGCTCAGCCGGTCGAGTACCTGCCTGAGAGTCATGTCCGGGTCGGTTCCCGGCATCGCGCGCGGATCGGCGTTGCGGTCCGGGCTCCGGCCGCACCCCGCGAGCACCGTGAGGACGAACAACCAGGGCAGGCCTCGCCATACCGTCCCGAGCAAGCTCCCTCACCTCATTGGCGGACAGAGGCGAGCGCCTCCTGGTGTCAACGACCTGGCAACAGGAGGCGTTCCCCCTCACTGCCGACACTCGGGTACCGGGAGTGAGGCCAGCGGCGGCGGTCTCGGTTCGGCTGCAGCCTAGGCGACCCAGATTTGTCCACAGCCTGTGGACAAACCTGTCGGCTACCGTTCTCGGCCATGACCGAGCCGACCCACCTGCACACCACCCGGGCCGCCTACGACGCGGTGGCCGACCTCTACGCCGAGCGGTTCCGCGCCGAACTCGACCGGCAGCCGCTGGACCGCGCACTGATCGCCGCGTTCGCCGAACTCGTCCCCGCCGGTCCGGTCGCGGACCTCGGCTGCGGACCCGGCCGGCTCACCGCCCACCTGCGGAACCTCGGGCTGGACGCCTTCGGCGTCGACCTGTCCCCCGCCATGATCGAACTGGCCCGGCGGGCGCACCCCGACCTCCGCTTCGACGTGGGTTCGATGACCGATCTCGACCTGGAGGCCGGCACGCTCAGCGGCGTACTCGCCTGGTACTCGATCATCCACACACCGCCGGAACAGCTGCCCACCATCGTCGCCGAGTTCCACCGGGTCCTGGCCGCCGGCGGCTACCTGCTCCTGGCGTTCCAGGCCACCGACGACCCCCGGGACCTGCCCCAGAGCTTTGACCACAAGGTCTCCCTCGCCTACCGCTGGTCCCCCGACCAGATGGCCGACCTCCTCGGCCGGACCGGCCTTCTCCTGACCGCCCGGCTGCTCCGCGAACCCGACGACACCCAACGTTTCCCCGGCGCTCACCTCCTCCTGCGCAAACCCTGACCTGCGGCGTTCGGCCGGCACCGCGAACGGTCAGGGCCGCCGGGTGCGGCGGCCGTCACCGCAGGGTGCGGTCGGTGGCCCAGGCGGCGATCTGGGCGCGGGAGGTGAACCCGAGACGGTTCAGGATGTGCTCGAGATGGGTGTCGACGGTGTGGTGGGAGATCCCGAGTCGTTCGGCGATCTGCCGGTTGGTCAGGCCGTCGGCGACCAGTCCGGCGACCTGGTGCTGCCGACGGGTGAGCGGCTGGGCGGCACCGGCGCGGTCGGCGGGATACGCCGAGTGCTCGTCGAGGGCGAAGGCGATGGCCTGGCCGAGGTCCAGGCCGGCGCCCCAGGTGAAGGCGAGGGCGTAGTCGTGCTCACCGAGGAGGGCGCGCAGGTCCAGCTCACAGTGCCGGTGCGAGTCAGTGAAGATCAGGGACCCGAAGTGCGGGCGCCCGAAGGTCCGCCAGAGCCGGTCGGTGTGGCCGAGCAGGACCGCGCCGGTGTGGCCGTCGCCCCGGTCCGCGGCGGAGGTGGCCAGCAGCTCCAGGCAGCCGACGATGGCGACGATGTCGCGGAAGTGCCGTTGGATCCTCAGCGCCTCCCGCGCGTACCGGGCGGCGGCCGCGAAGTCGCCGTCGGCTCGGGCCGCCAGGGCGAGACCGAAGTCGGCGTGCGAACGCATCCACTGTTCACCGGCGGCCACGGCCAGGGCACGGCCGCCTCTCAGCAGGTCGGTGGCGGAACCGGTGTCGCCCTGCAGGGTCCTGGTCATCGCCAGCAGGACCGTGGCCGGGAGTACGGCGGGGTTGAGCGGGGCGGTGTCGCCGTGCTGGTCCAGGGCCTGGGACAGCAGCCCGACGGCCCCGTCGAGGTCACCCGCGAACAGGGCGATCTGGCCCGACCACTGCAGCCGGTAGGCGTCCGGGTCGATGCCCTCATACAGTTCGGCCTGGTCCCGGCACTCGGTCAGCCGCTGCGCCGCAGTCTCCAGATCGCCCTGCAACGAGGCGATCCAGCCCAGTACCCACAGGGCCTTGGCCCGTTCGGGGCTGGGCACCCTCGCCGCGGCCACCTGGTCGCGTTCCAACGCCTGCTCCAACCAGTGCCGTCCTTCGCGCACGTGACCGCAGGCCGCCCACAGGAACCACAGGGACGCCGTCATCGACAGGGCCGCCCGGTGTTCTCCGCGCCGGCCGAGGCTGTATTCGAGCGCCGCCCGCAGGTTGGCGTGCTCCCGGTTGGTCCGGCGCAGCCAGAACTCCTGCTGCGGCCCCGACCAGGCCGCCTCCACCGCCCAGACCCGGCACAGGTACCAGTCTCGGTGCCGGCGCCGTAGCTCCTGCTCCTCGCCCAGCTCACGCAGCCACTCAGCGCCGTACTCGCGGATGCTGTCGAGCAGCCGGTAGCAGGTGCCCAGCTCGTCGATCTCGCGCGAGACGATCGACTGGTCGACCAGGCCGGCCAGGGTCCGGGCGATGAGTTGCCGGGGCAGTTCCCGGTCGGCGCACACCTGCTCGACCGACTCCAGATCGAAGTCCTGGGCAAACACCGACAGACGCGCCCACAGCAGGCGTTCGGCCGGGCCGCACAGCTCATGGCTCCAGCCGATGGTCGCCCGCAGCGCCTGGTGACGTCCCTGCGCGGTACGCCGTGAGGTCAGGGTCCCGAACCGGTCCTGCAGACCCTCGGCGAACCGGTCGATCGGGGTGGCCGCCAGCAGGCCCGCCACCAGTTCGATGGCCAGGGGCAGGCCGTCCAGGGCGGCGCACACCTGGGCTACGGCCCGCTGGTTGTCCTGGGTGAGCGCGAAGTCCGGGGCCACCGCCGTGGCCCGCTCGACGAACAACCGCACCGCCTCGTACTGGGCGAGATCCTGGCCGGAGTGGTCGCTGTCGAACCCCCCGGCGATCCTGGGTGCGGACAACGGGTTCACCACCAGGGCGTGTTCGCCCTGGGCGTGCAGCAGTTCCCGGCTGGTGGCGAGGATCTTCAGGCGCGGCGCGGTGCGCAGCAGTTGCTCGACCAGGTCGGCGCACGCACCGACCAAATGCTCGCAGGTGTCCAGGACCAGCAGGGCCCGCCGGTCAGCGAGATGGTCAGCCAGCACCTCGGCCTGCGGCCGGATGGTCTGTTCCGGCAGGGCCAGCGTCGCCGCCACCGCGGGCACCAGCAGCGCCGGATCCCGCAACGCCGACAACTCGACCATCCAGACCCCGTCCGGAAAGGACTTGGCCGCCGCGGCGGCGACCCGGACCGCGAGCCGGGTCTTGCCCACCCCGCCGACTCCGGTCAGCGTCACCAGCCGGGCGACCGACAGCAACCGCCGCCCCTCCGCCACCTCCCGGCGGCGCCCCACGAAACTGCTCAGCTCTGCGGGCAGGTTCACCCGCCGCTGCGACAGGAACTCCAACCGGGCCATCTCAGCCTCGCCTCAGTTCGGTCGACCGCATCAGCCCGACCGGCGCGGGCCTCGATTCTACGGCTCAGCCGACGCCCGCCACAGGGGATCGGGACGACGACCCGGGTCGGCCGGGATCCGGCCGGGGTCACGCTGTCAGCGGACGAAACCCTACCGACGGACGGGTCGTCAGCCGGAGGCCATGTCGACGAAGCGGCTGTAGTGGCCCTGGAAGGCGACGGTGACGGTGGCCGTCGGGCCGTTCCGGTGCTTGGCCACGATCAGGTCCGCTTCGCCCGCCCTGGGCGACTCCTTCTCATAGGCGTCCTCCCGGTGCAGGAGGATGACCATGTCGGCGTCCTGCTCGATCGAGCCTGACTCACGAAGGTCGGACACCATGGGCTTCTTGTCCGTGCGCTGCTCAGGACCACGGTTGAGCTGGGAGAGGGCGATGACGGGGACCTGGAGTTCCTTGGCGAGGAGCTTCAGCGAACGGGAGAACTCCGAGACCTCGACCTGACGGCTCTCGACCCGTTTGCCGGACGACATCAGCTGCAGGTAGTCGATGACGACAAGTCGCAGATCGTGCTGTTGCTTGAGTCTGCGGCACTTGGCCCGGATCTCCATCATCGACATGTTGGGTGAGTCGTCGATGAACAGCGGCGCCTCGGCCACCTCGCTCATCCGCCGGGCCAGCCGGGTCCAGTCGTCGTCGTTCATCGTCCCGGACCGCATCGCGTGCAGAGCCACCCGCGCCTCAGCCGACAGCAGGCGCATGGTGATCTCGTTGCGTCCCATTTCCAGGCTGAAGAACGCCGACGTCAACCCGTGCTTGATCGAAGCCGTCCGGGCAAAGTCCAGCGCCAGGGTACTCTTCCCGATGGCCGGTCTCGCGGCGATGATAATCATCTGGCCCGCATGCAGGCCGTTGGTGAGGGAGTCGAGATCGGTGAAGCCGGTGGGGACCCCGGTCATCTGGCCGTCGCGGCTGCCGATGGCCTCGATCTCATCGAGTGCGCCGGGCATGATCTCGCTGAGCTGGACGTAGTCCTCACCGGTCCGCTTGTCGGCGATGGCGTAGACCTCGGCCTGGGCCTGGTCGAGGAGATCGTCGGCATCGGCGTTGGCCGCGTAGCCGAGCTGGACGATGCGGGTGCCGGCCTCGACGAGTCTGCGCAGGATCGAACGCTCTTGGACGATCTTGGCGTAGTAGCCGGCGTTGGCGGCGGTCGGCACCGAGTTGATCAGGGTGAAGAGGTAGGGCGCGCCGCCGGTTCGGGTGGCCTCGCCCCGTTTGGTCAGCTCACCGGCGACCATGACGGCGTCGGCGGGCTCGCCCCGTCCGTAGATGTCGAGGATCGCGTCGAAGATCACCTGGTGGGCGGGGCGGTAGAAGTCCTGGGACCGCAGCACTTCGACCACGTCGGAAATGGCGTCCTGGGACAGCATCATGCCGCCGAGTACGCACTGCTCGGCGTTGAGGTCGTGGGGCGGTGTGCGTTCGAACTCCGGATCGTGGCGGGGAATCTCTGCGACGCTCACCAGCAACCCCCTATCCCTGATCGGAACCCACGCCTCAGGTCTACCGGAAGCATCTGACATTCTCGTGTGATTCACGGCAAGGCCCAAGTCGCCCTGTGGACAACCTGTGGACAACCTGTGCAGACACGCGGGACAACATGTGCACGACCTGGGGAAAACCTGGGGATAACTAAGTTACCGAATCGGAAACAAGGTGCCTGACCTGCGGAAACATAATCCACTGGCTGTGGAGAAAAGAAAACACGACCGAGAGATCCTCCGACTCGCGATTCCGGCCTTTGGCGCGCTGGTGGCCGAACCGCTGTTCCTTCTCGCCGACGCCGCGATCGTCGGCCGGCTCGGCGTCGAACAGCAGGCCGGACTGCAGATCGCCGCGCAGGTGCTGACCGCGCTCGTCGGGATCTGCATCTTCCTGGCCTACGGGACCACGGCCGCGGTCGCCCGCCAGGTCGGCGCGGGCAACCTCCGTGACGCCACCCGGCAGGGCATCGACGGGATCTGGTTGGCACTCGCCATCGGGCTCGTACTGATCGCCGCGGGCTGGCCGCTCGGCCCGCAACTGGTGGGGATCTTCGGCGACAACCCCTATGCCCTGACCTACCTGCGGATCAGCCTGCTCGGCGCGCCCGCGATGCTGGTCGTGCTCGCCGGAACCGGCGTGCTTCGCGGGTTGCAGAACGGCCGGGTCCCGTTGCTGGTGTCCGTCGGGATGTTCACCGCCAACCTCATCCTCAACATCGTGTTCGTGCTTGGCCTCGGTTGGGGCATCGCCGGTTCGGCGTGGGGCACCGTCGTGGCTCAGGCGGGCGGTGCCGCGGTCTACCTGGTGACGATGCTCCGGCTGTCGCGCGCACACGGGGCCTCGCTGCTGCCGGACCTTCCCGGCGTACGGGCGGCGGCCGCGTCCGGGTTCGCCCTGGTCGTCCGCACGGTGACCCTGCAGGCCACCCTGGTCCTGGCGACGCTGGTCGCGGCCCGGCAGGGCGAGGCCCAAGCGGCGGCGTACGGGATCGGATCCCGCATCTGGCTGCTGTCGGTGTTCGTGCTCGACGCGGTGGCGATCGCCGGGCAGTCGATCCTGGGGCGTTACCTGGGTGCTGGGGACGCGGCCGGGGCCCGTGCGGTCACCCGCCGGATGCTCTGGTGGGGGCTTGTCTCGGGGTGCGGTTTCGGGGTGCTGCTCATGGTCGTCCGGCCTTGGCTGCCCTGGTTGTTCAGCTCCTCACCGGACGTGCGGTCGATGCTGATGTCCTCGCTGGTCGTGGTCGCACTGATCCAGCCGGTCGGCGGCCTCACCTTCGTCCTGGACGGCGTGCTGATCGGCGCCGGTGACATGCGCTATCTCGCCTGGGCGGGCCTCGTGACCGTCCTGGCGTTCCTGCCCGCGGTGTGGCTGGTGCGTGAGGCGGGGCTGGCGGCCCTGTGGTGGGCGATCGGTCTGTGGCTGACGGTCCGGCTCCTCACCCTGGCCGCCCGGGTGAGAACAGGGGCGTGGCTGGTCACCGGCGCGGTGCGTTGAGCGCGAGAACACCGAAGTTCTGGGACGCATGTTCGAAAACTCTCTCGAAGAGGTGCCTGTTTCCGCTAAACTTCGAACATGCGTTCACCGCACGGCGACCGATTGGCTCGCCTCACCCAGGCGATCGAGGAACTCGCGGCTCACGGGCTGGCGGGGCTTCCTCCCGACGCCCTCGCCGAACGTGCGGCGGGCATCCTGTCCCTGGTCGAAGGCATCGATCCCGAACAGGCCCGCCGCCGCACCCGCTGCTCAGTGACCGACAACTAACCGAAGTCCTCAGGGGACGGGTCCGCCGCTCACCCAGGTGCCACCCGGAAGCAGAAGAAGGGCCAGGGCGAGGAGGAGTCCGGCGTAGCCGAGGGTCAGGCCGGCGAGGGCCAGGCCCCGGCCGCCTTCCTGGTGGCGGCGCTGCCGGCGAAGACCAAGGTGCCCGAGCACGACTGCGAGCAGGCTACCGATGCCGCACGCCCACAGGATCCCGCAGACGATCGAGGCAAGGGCGAGAGATCTGGTCCGTGGCACGATCCGAGACTGCCCTACTTCACGCCGGGCAATCCAGCGGCCGGCGGTCTCGAATCAGCCTCGGAACGACGAACAGGGCCGGATCCCCGACGGGATCCGGCCCTGGTGCACGTGCTGCGGTCGAAGAGGACCTAGGCGACCGTGACGTTGATCTTGCCGTCGACCTCGGAGGTGAGGTGGACGGTGACCTGGTGCGCGCCGACCGTCTTGATCGGGTTACCGATCTGGATGCGGCGCTTGTCGAGCTCGGGACCGCCAGCGGCCTTGACCGCGTCGGCGATGTCACCGGCGGTCACGGCACCGAACAGGCGGCCGTTCGAGCCGGCCTGAGCCTTGACCACGGGACGCAGGCTCTTGAGCGAGTCGGCGATCTCCTTGGCCTGCTCGAGGGTCGCGATCTCGCGGGCCGCGCGGGCCTTCTTGATCGACTCGACCTGCTTCTCGGCGCCCTTGGTCCAGACGATCGCGAAACCGCGGGGGACGAGGTAGTTGCGGCCGTAGCCGTCCTTGGCCTCGATCACGTCGCCGGGAGCACCGAGACCGGACACCTGCTGAGTGAGGATGAGCTTCATTTCAAATCCCCCTAGCGCGCAGTGCTGGTGTAGGGCAGCAGCGCCATCTCGCGGGCGTTCTTGATCGCCGTGGCGACGTCACGCTGGTGCTGGGTGCAGTTGCCGGTGACCCGCCGAGCGCGGATCTTGCCCCGGTCGGAGATGAACTTCCGCAGCAGCGGAGTGTCCTTGTAGTCGACGTAGGAGATCTTTTCCTGGCAGAACAGGCAGACCTTCTTCTTGGGCTTACGGGGCGGTGGCTTGGCCATCGTGGTGCTCCTCAAAGAGCCCCGCCTGAGGCGGGAATGGACGTAGAACTAGATCTTGAACTTGGTCGTGCTGGTCGTGCTGGTCAGAACGGTGGTTCGTCGCTCAGGCCGCCGCCCGCCGGGGCGCCGGTGGCCCAGGGGTCGTCAGCAGGTGCGCTCGGGCCGGCGTTGTAGCCGCCGCCTCCGCCGCCGCCGCCGCCGAAGTTGCCGCCGCCCTGCTGGTAGCCGCCGCCTCCGCCGCCGCCGCCCTGCTGGTAACCGCCGCCGCCGCCACCGCCGAAGTTGCCGCCGCCGCCACCCTGACGGGTGGTCTTGGTGACCTTGGCGGAGGCGTTCTTGAGCGAAGGACCGACTTCGTCGGCCTCGATCTCATAGACGGTCCGCTTCTCGCCCTCTTTGGTCTCATAGGACCGCTGCTTCAGGCGACCCTGAATGATCACCCGCATGCCGCGTTGGAGGCTCTCGGCGCAGTTCTCCGCCGCCTGCCGCCAGACATTGACGGTGAGGAAGAGGCTCTCGCCGTCCTTCCACTCGTTGGTCGCCTTGTCGAGGAACCGCGGCGTCGAGGCGACGCGGAACGAGGCCACGGCCTGTCCGCTCGCGGTGAACCGCAGGTTGGGGTCCTCGACGAGGTTCCCGACCAGGGTGATCGTGGTGTCGCCTGCTGCCATTGGGGTTACGCTCCCGTAATGCTTGGAGAATCGAGACCTGCGACGTCCTAGTGGATCTCGGGACGCAGGACCTTGGTACGCAGGATCGACTCGCTCAGGTTGAGCTGGCGGTCGAGCTCCTTGACCGTGGCAGGCTCAGCGGTGAGGTCGACGACGGCGTAGATGCCCTCGGACTTCTTCTGGATGTCGTAGGAGAGGCGCCGGCGGCCCCAGACGTCGACCTTCTCCACGGTTCCGCCGTCGTTCTTGACGACGTTGAGGAACTGGTCGACGGTCGGGGTGATGGCGCGCTCTTCGACCGACGGGTCGAGAATGACCATAAGTTCGTAGCGACGCATGATGTGTCCCTACCTCCTTTGGACTGGTGCGGTCACGGTCTCTCCGTGACAGGAGGGCTTGGTTGTCGACCGCAGGCACAGGAACAGACTGCGGGACCGACCCAGGTTACCAACAACCTGCGGGTCGTCATGCCGCGTTCGAGCGACGCCGGTCGAGTTCGGCCATCAGGTCGAACATCCGGGCCCGCATCCGCGCCGTCTGGGTGGTCAGCATCGTCAGCTCGTCGATCAGCTCGTTGTCTGCGGATTTGACCAGGTCACCCATGCCGTCGCCCTCCTCGTATCGAAGTCGTGTTCGACAATACCCCGACCTGCTGACAAAACCGAGACCTCCCGTTGGACGCGCCGATAACCTGGGCCCATGCGCATCGGAGCCCATGTCAGAGACAACGACCCGCTCACCGCCGCCACGGAGATCAAGGCGGAGGTCGTCCAGTTCTTCCTCGGCGACCCCCAGGGCTGGAAGGCACCGGTCATCCCCGACGGGATGGCCGCGCTCCAGGACTCGGATGTCGACGTCTACGTGCACGCCCCCTACGTGGTGAACGTCGCGACCGCCAACAACCGGATCCGGATCCCCAGCCGCAAGATCCTTCAGGCCCAGCTCAAGGCCGCCGCCGAGATCGGCGCCAAGGGCCTGATCGTGCACGGCGGCCATGTCTCCAAAGGGGACGATCCCCAGGTCGGGTTCGACAACTGGCGCAAGGTGTTCGAACGGCTGGAGTGCCCGATCCCGGTCCTCATCGAGAACACGGCGGGCGGCGACAACGCCATGGCCCGCCGGTTCGACCGGATCGCCCGGCTGTGGGAGACCCTCGACGGGGTGGCGGACCTCGACAAGAACGTCGGGTTCTGCCTGGACACCTGCCACGCCCACGCCGGCGGCGAGACCCTGTTGGACGCCGTGGACCGGATCAAGGCGATCACCGGCCGGATCGACCTGGTGCACTGCAACGACAGCCGGGACGCCTTCGACTCGGGCGCCGACCGGCACGCCAACCTGGGCAACGGCCAGATCGACCCCGAGCTGATCCTCACGGTCTGCCGCAACGCCGGAGCGCCGGTGCTGGTCGAGACCCCGTCCGAGGGTCAGGCCGCCGACATCGCCTGGCTACGCGAGAGCCTGTAGCTCCGCGATCGGCGCTCCGGAGCCGGGGAGGACGACCTGCAGGGGAGTCTCGCTCTCGGCCCAGGCGTCGGCGGCGTCCCGGAAGATCTCCATGGCGGCCTGG
>JBDSTJ010000342.1:0-10449 GCA_039928335.1 Streptosporangiaceae bacterium
AGGGGGGCGGGCTCGGGGCGGGGAGACGACGGTGTCGTGGGCAATAGTCATTACTCTTGCTAACGATACGCTCCAGTGGCGTATTCCGCCAAGCCACTCAGGTGCGGCTGAGCTTCTCCAGCACCGGGGCGGCCCGTTCCAGGATCTCCCGCTCCTCGGGCGACAGCTCCCCCAGGCGCTGGGCCAGCCAGGCCTCCTTGAGCCTGCGCTGCGCGACCAGCAGGGTGCGACCCGAGTCGGTCACGGTCAGCACGACCTGGCGGCCGTCGGTGAGGTGCGGCCTGCGGCTGATCAGCCCCTGGGCCTCCAGCGAGGCGACCGTGCGGGTCATCGACGGGGGCTGGACGCGTTCGTGGTCGGCCAGTTCGCGCGGCGTCATCTCGCCGTGTTTGCTGAGCACCGCGAGCGCCGCGTACTGAGTCACCGACAGCGCGCTGCCGCCCTGGCGGCGCAACAGCCTGGACAGGCGGGCGAGGGAGATCCGGAGATCCTCGGCCAGCGGTGTGGTCTGGTTCATCACTATCCCTCACAATACCGCCCCCGGATAGGCTGGGCATATGGCCACCGAGACCAGGCCCGAGCCTGAGCCGTTGAAGACCAACGACTTCTACGTCGCCGCCGCCGGCATCGCCGCCTGGGCGGTCGCGCTCGTCGTCCTGCTGATCGTGGGCCTGCCCGACGACGAACGCTGGTGGCTGTGGGTCTGCGTGGCCGGCATCGTCATCGGGATCTTCGCCGCCTGGTACACCCCGCGCCTGGAGCGGTCCCGGACGGCCGACGAGGACCGCCGGGCCGCCCGGGACTAGCGGGTTCAGAAGATGCGCTGGCCCGGCGTGAGGACGCCGTCGGGGTCATAGCGGCGGCGCGCGGCCCGCAGGACGGGCCAGAACGAGCCGAAGTGGCGTCGCCAGTCGGCCTGGCTGAACGGATCGACCGAGCCGATCGGATACCAGGTGCCGCCGGCGGCCCGGACCAGCTCGAACTGGTGCCGGTTGGCGGTGACCATCGCCTGGGCGGAGTCCGCGCCGGGTGAGGCGGTCTTGAGGACCGAGAAGAGGTAGACCAGTTCCTCGTCCGGCATGACCGGCAGCGGGGTCCGTCGTCTGCGGGTGAGGATCGGGTAGAGCAGGATCACCGCGCTGGCTCCGATCCCGTCGGCGTCCAGACCCGCCAGGGTGGTCTTCACCACGGCGTTGACGGCCGAGGCGGGGATCAGGCTGTCCAGCCAGGGGTGCGGCCGCTGCCACTCGCCGAGGGACTTGAGGATGTCCACGACCGGGCCGATCCGGTTGAGGAAGTCGAAGTAGGTCAGGTCGTCGATCGCCACCGAGGCGTGGGCCAGGTCGCCGATGAGCCTGGTGTCGTCGGCGGGCGTGGCGTCGTAGGCGACGGCCTCGAGCAGGTACGTCCAGCCGCCGGCGGGCAGCGGCTGCACCTGGCCCTCGACGTAGTCGAACCGGCCGTCCTTGATCAGCTTGCGCTGCTGGGCGGTGAGCGCGGCGACGGTCGGATAGGTCAGGTTGTAGCGCCGGGCGGTGGTGGCCGCGGGGACCATCGAGATCGTCGCACGGGTGATGATCGCGACCTGGCCGAGTCCACCGACGGCGGCCCGGAACAGGTCGGGCCGCACCGTCGGCGAACAGGTCGCGATCTTGCCTTCGCCGGTGACGACCTGCAGCTCCAGCACATTGTCGACCTGCGCGCCGTAGTGGCCGACCTGGCCGCCGAGGCCGCCGACCGACAGGGTGCCGCCGACCGACAGCTCCAGGTAGTCGGTGAGGACCGGCGGGGTCAGCCCGAGCGGCAGGCAGGCCTGGAGCAGGGCGCTCCACCGCGCGCCGGCCTGGACCACGGCCCTGTGCCCGTGGAGGGTGATGCCGTCCAGGGTGCCGAGGTCGATGACGAGCCCGGCGGGCACCTGGGCCTGGCCGTTGGTGGAGTGCCCCTGGCCTCGTCCGGCCACTTTCAGCCCGTGGCGGCGACAGAACCCGACCATCGCGGCGACATCGCCGACCGAGCCGGGCCGCAGGACCGCGAGCGGAGCCCGATGGACCAGGTGGCCGTAGTCGTCGGCGGCCGCCTCGAGTGCGGCCTGGTCGAACACGAGCTCCCCGTCGAGCTGCGGGATCCGGTCGAGCGGGCCTGCCGCCGAGGCGGTCCAGGTGCGGGTCAGGGGGTCGAGGCCGAGGACGAGCACGCCCGCGGCGAGCGCCGTGCGGCGGGTGAGACGGTGAACCATGATCCCTCCAGATGAAGATCGTTCTCGGGGTACCGTACGGCAGAAAGTTGCAGGAGTATGGACAACATCGGAGAAAATGTCCATAGGACTCGAACCACAACAGGTCGCACCCGGGGAGCCGTGTGACAAGTTCCGACAGATGACACGCAAGTGACGTCGACCGCCCTAATGTGGTGTAGTCAACCAGCGAGTAAGGGAGCACGGTGACCGACGACTGGACCGAGCGGGAAGATCGCCAGGCGGCGGCCTACGACACGATCGGCGACCGCTACGACGAGGCCTTCCCGCACAAGGAAGGCCAGCTCGCCGCCGGCAGCTGGCTGCTCGCGAGGCTGCAACCCGGCGCCCGGGTGCTGGACGTCGGCTGCGGGACCGGGGTGCCGACCGGAAGCCAGCTCGTCGCCGGCGGCTGCGACGTCACCGGGATCGACCTGTCGGCCGGGATGTGCGCGCTGGCCCGGACGAACGTGCCCGAGGCCCGGTTCGTCCAGGCCGACCTGCTCGACCTGGACCCCGCCGACGGCCGCTACGACGCGGTCCTGGCGTTCTTCGCCCTGCTGCACCTGCCCAAGGACCGGATGGGCGCGGCGCTCGGCGTGCTCCACGCGCTGCTGGTCCCCGGCGGCTGGTTCTGCCTGTCGATGGTCGAGGCCGACCTCGACGACGTGCCGATCCCCTTCCTCGGCTCGGAGATCAGGGTGACCGGTTACCTCCGCGATGAGCTCCGCGCCCTGATCGAGAGCGCCGGCTTCGGCATCGAGGAGGAGACACCGATGTCCTACGCCCCGGCCTCCACCCAGGCCACGCCCGAAGTCCAGCTCTTCCTCAACTGCCGCCGGACATGAACACGACAGTGGGGGACCTGCGCTTCCTCAACCAGGCGACCGTCACCATCGGTGCCAGCCTCGACCTGGCGGAGACCGCCGCCGCCCTGGCGGCGGCGGTCGTTCCCCGGCTGGCCGACCGCGCCACGGTCTACCTGCTCGAGGCGCTCTTCGACCCGGAACTCACCCTGGCCCTCGCCACCGAGCTGAGGCAGGCCGCGAGCGTGCCCGCCGACTCGGGCAGCAGGCCCTCCCCGGTGATCCACCGGGCGATGGAGTCCGGCGAGCCGATCGCGCTCAGCTCCGACGAGGCCGTGCCCGGAGCCTCCCTCGTGGTGCCGATCAGGGTCCGCGGCCGGATCCTCGGCGCGATCCTGCTGATCCGCAGCCCGGACCGGTCCGGGTTCGACGAGATCGACGTGCTGATGTGCACCCAGCTCGCCGCCCAGGCCGGGCTCGGGGTGCACAACGCCTACCTCTACGAGGCCGAGGCGCTGGCCGCCGACACCCTGCAGCGCAGCATGCTGCCGACGCACCTGCCACGCTTCGCCGGGGTCGATCTGACCCACCGCTACCTGCCGGCCAGCGACACCGTCCGGGTCGGCGGCGACTGGTTCGACGCGATCGCCCTGCCCGGCAGCCGGGTCGCGTTCGTGGTCGGCGACGTGATGGGGCACGGCCTCAGCTCCGCCGCGATCATGGGGCAGCTCCGGACGGCCGTGCAGACGCTCGCGGCCCTGGACCTGCCGCCCGACCAGGTGCTGCGGCATCTGGACGATCTCGCCCAGGGTCTGGGCGACACCTACCTGGCCACCTGCGTCTACGTCGTGTACGACCCGGTCGCGCGGCGCTGCACGATCGCCAACGCCGGGCATCTGCCGCCCGTGCTCGTGCACGCCGACGGCCAGAACGAGCTGCTCCAGGTCCCCGAAGGAGTGCCGATCGGCGTCGGCGGCATCGCCTTCGAGTCCGTGGAGATCTCGGTGGCCGACGGGGACCGGCTCGTGCTGTGCACCGACGGGCTGGTGGAGGTGCGCGGTGAGGACATCACGGCCGGGCTGGCGACGCTGCGGGCCAACCTCGCGGTCCCCGGCCTCAGCCTCGACGCCCAGTGCGAAGTGCTGCTCCGGGTCCTGCACTGCAGCGAGCGCCAGGACGACGTGGCCCTGCTCGTGGCCGACCTGCACGGCATCCCCGCCGGGGACGTCGCACACTGGCTGCTGGAGCCCCGCAGGACCACCCCGGCCCGCATCCGCCGGCTGATCCGCGCGACGATGGGCGCCTGGGGACTGTCTGCGGAGAGCGACGTGACCGAACTGCTCGCGACCGAACTGGTCACCAACGCCGTCCGCTACGCCACCCGCCCGATCGAACTGCGCCTGCTCCGCACCGACGCCCTGCTCTGCGAGGTCTCCGACGACGAGTTCCGGCTGCCGATCCTGCGCCATGCCGCCGACACCGACGAGGGCGGCCGGGGCCTCCAGCTGGTCAGCCGGCTGTCGCGGCGCTGGGGCGCGAGCCGCACCACCAGCGGCAAGGTGGTCTGGTTCGAGCAGACGATCTAGCTGGGTTCGAGGTCGGACTCGGCCAGCAGGTCGGCGGTGGCGGCCGGGGTGCGGAGCAGAGCCTCGATCAGGAACCGGTCGGGCCAGCGACCGGCGTGCCAGGCCAGGGCGCGGGCCAGGCCGGCCGGACCGTCGGCGTTGAGCCCCCACCACGGCAGGTGCTGGCCGTCGACGACGAGCCGGTCATGGTGGACGTAGGTGCGGGGGGCCTCGGGCAGGACCGCGTGCACGGCCGCGGGCACCTCGTGTTCGACGCCCACCGAGGTGATCTCGCCCGGCAGTTCCTCGGAGGCCAGGGACAGGTCCATCAGCTCGGCCAGGTCCGCGGCCCGGTCGTGGGCGGCGAGGATCAGCGGCTGGCCGGCCAGCAGCGGCAGTGCCGCGGGCGTGTCGAGGACGATCGCGTCGTCGGACGGGACGACCTCGATGACCCCGTCGACGACGGCCCGCACGAACTCCGGCGGCGTCGCCTCCCCCGCGTCGGCGAGCCAGGTCCACAGGGCCCGCAGCTGGGCGCGGCCGACCGTGCGGTCGGGGTCGGCGAGCAGGTCGAGCAGCTCCTCGGGTGTCACGTCGGCCAGCGCGACCCGGACGCCCAAGGCCCGCGCGAACACCGGGTCGAGACCGTCGGGCGCCAGGTCGTAGAGACCTTCGAGCAGCGGGTCGGAGCCGGGGGCGCGCATCGGGCCGCCGAGGACGGCGTTCCGCTTCAACCACCAGGAGGTGTAGGACGGGATCGAGACGCGTTCCGAGCCGACCATGGCGTGCAGCGGGTCGACGACGGCCTGGCGCAGCGGCGGCTCGCCGAGCAGCGGCAGGGCGGCCTGCCAGTCGGTGACGAGTTCCAGGTCGCGCACGGCCGTGAACTCGGGCAGGTAGGGCGGGTACTCGTGGCCGCCCAGCAGCTCCTCCTCCCAGTCCTCGACGCCGTCGAGCTCCAGGTCCTGCACCTCGCTGACGTCCTCGGCCCGGAGCAGGGAGAAGGTCCGGAGCACGCCGACGGCTTCGAGGGCCTCCCGGCCGTACCGGTCGAGGGCCTCCTGGGCGATCACGCCGAACGGGCTGTCGGCCATGACCTGGCGCAGCGGCGAGTCGGGGAACAGCAGCTCACCGGCGGGATAGAGGTCGCCGTCCGCGCCGGGCAGCGCCAACTCCGCCAGCCAGGGTTCGGCACCGGGCAACAGCCCGCCGGCCAGGCTGAGGACCGCGTCGGCGATCAGGGCGGCGTCCTGGGAGTCGAAGGACCCGGTGACGGCCTCCCGGACGCCCGGGTCGGCGAGGATCTGCCGGGGGCCGGCCTCGGCCGCGCCGAGCCGCAGGAGCAGCGGATGTACGGCGTCGGGGTGCACGAAGCGGAGCCCGAACACCTCCAGGCCCTCGGTCGTGGTCTCGTGCGGGATGAGCAGGCCGCGCGGGCCCCGGACGAGCCGGCCGTCGGTCAGCGGCACCGGAAGTGCGCCCAGCTCGCTGGTGGCCGCCCCGGCGAGCGCGTCATAGAGCTCGTGCCACCAGGCGGGCGGCCGTTCGAGCGACGCCAGCGCGTCCACCACGTCGGCCATCTCGACCCGGCGCACGCCCAGTGCGCCCAGCGCAGGGTGCCGCGCGGACCAGCCGAACGGCAGCAGCCCCGGCATCACCCCGCCGAGGATCTCCAGCAGCGCCGCGGTCCCGTCGACCACCGAGCAGTCCCGCCCACGCCGCCGTACCGGCTCGCCGTCGTGGTCCGCAGGGTGGTCCCCTTCGGCAAGCCCGGCAGCCGCCTCCCGCGCCCCGACGTCCTCGGCGGCACCGGTCCAGCGGGAACCGTGATCGGATCCGGAGGTCGACCCCCGGGGCTGGACACCGATCAGGGGCGTGTCGGGGAGGCGGGACAGGACGGCTCGCCGGATCTTGGCGTCGAGTGCGCCTTCGGCGAGGGGGCCGGGGATGAGGTCGAGCAGTTCGGGGCCGGGGAAGGCCCTGAGCAGTTCCAGGTAGGACTCGGCGGCCCGCTCGAGGAGGAAGTCGGTCAGTGGGCCGGGGGCGACGTGGCGGCGGTCGGGGGCGAGCGGGAACGAGGCGATCAGCAGTGCCGGGAAGCCGAGTGGTTCGTCACTGGGGGTCGGGGCGTGCACGACCCGGGGCAGGCCGTCTGCGGGTGCGGCCCAGCGGAGCGACCAGTACGGGCGGGCCCGTTCTTCGGTGGGCCGGTCGGCGAGGAGCTCGGCGGTGAGCGGCCCGCCCGCTTCGACGGTCCTCCAGGCGTCCCCGTCCAGTTCGAGCACCCGGTCGTCGAGTTCGATGGCGGCGAGCGCGGGCAGTGCCAGGAGCAGCGCGGGGCCTGCCTCGGCGAGCTGGCGGCGGACCGCGGCGATGGCGTCGGCGTCCCGCAGGGGCAGCCGTACGACGGTGTCGTAGCCGTCCACGGCCTCGGGTGTGCCGTCGAAGGGCAGCCGCAGGACGGGGACGTTGCCCCTCCGGAGTTTGAGTTCGTCGGCGAGTGCGGGGATCTCCGCGACCAGCGCGCGGGTCTGGTCGGCCGACCAGCGGACGCTCAGTCCGGCCCGGGAGGAGATCGAGGGCTCGTCCGACACGGAGACGACGGCGGTGAAGCCGACGCCGAACCTGCCGACGCCGCCGTCCCGCTTGGCCGAGGCCCGCAATGTCGACAGCGCGGAGACGCCGTCGGCGTCGAGTGGGGCCCCGGTGTTGGCGGCGACCAGCTCGCCGTCGGTGAGTGTCAGCCGCAGCCGGCCGGGTACGCCGGCCCGCGCGGCGGCGTCGGCGGCGTTCTGCGCCAGCTCGACGATCACCCGGTCGCGGTAGCCGCCGAGGGCATAGTCCTCCTCGGCGTTGGCGTCCTCGCGGAACCGCGCGGGCGAGGCCGCCCACGCCGCCAGGACGCGCCGGCGGACCTCAGCGGTCATGAGTGGCCGGAAGAGGACTCTTCGTCGTCATCCAGTGAGCTGATGGGGACGAGGTCGTAGTTGAACTCGTCGATGATCAACGGGGAGGACTCGGACTGCGACGGGATCACGACGGCCTCGGAGTGGCCGCCGCAGCCGTGGTCGACCGCGACGACCTTGCCGTCGTCGGGCACGTAGGCGTTGGCGCACACCCCGAACAGCTGGCGCAGGTCTCCGGCGAGCGGGATGAAGAAACCGCAGGTCGAGCACTGGGCCGGCGCGGACGTCGCGATGGGCGTGTGCGGACCCGCGGTGCCCTCGTACCAGCGCTCGGCGGCCTGGTCGCGGCCTTCGGGCGACAGGACGCGGGCCCGGCCGAGGCCGAGCTCCCAGACGGCCTGGCGGTCGGTGGCGTCGTCGGGCTGGGTGAAGCCCGCAGTGAGCCGTTCGTCGTCGTCGGCGGTGGGCAGCAGGTCACCGGGGCCCATGTCGCCGGGGCGCAGCCGCTCCAGCCACGGCACCCAGGCCGGCGGCATGACGGCTTCCTCGCCGGGCAGCAGCGAGACCTCCGACACAGTGACGTTCTTGGCGCGGGAGGCGCGGGCGACGGTGACGGCCCAGTGCCAGCCCCGGTAACCGTGGTCGACACCGGCGAAGTAGTGGGTGGCGACGCGGTCTCCCTCGGAGACCACACTCAGATGCTCCCCGACCTTCGACGGCCAGGCCGTCTGTTCCGCGGCGTCGAGTGCCAGGTCGACGGCGGCAGCGCACGCCTCGTCGACGACGGCGGCGCGGACTCGCCGGGCGGTGCCGGTCGAAGCGGGTGCGGATCGGAGTGGGCTCACACCTTAGATTGTCGCCCATCCCGGGGCGTGTCCGGGCACCGGCACGGTCACAGGGAGGCCTCGACCTGGATCTTCGAAGGATCCAGGGGCAGGTCACCGGGGATAATCGGAGAACGAAAACATTGGTTTCGGTCCGGCCTTAACCGGTCGGCGGAGAAGAACGATCCCGCGTCCTTCCGCTCGGATCCCGTCGCATCGGCACTGCGGGAAGGGCGCGGGCGCGCGATTTCCCCGCACTTCTATGCTGATCAGCATGATGGTGGGGTTCGATCTCGACATGACCCTTGCCGACACCCGTAAGGGAATCGGCGCGGTCTACCAGGAAATCTCCGCGGCGACCGGAGTGTTCATCGACGTTCCCCTGGTCCAGTCCCGGCTCGGGCCGCCGCTGGAGGCCGAACTCGCCCACTGGTTCCCAGCCGCGCGGATTCCCGAGATGGTCACGCTCTTCCGTTCTCTCTACGCCGCCATCGCGCTGCCCGCCACCGTCGAGTTGGCCGGGGCCGGCGAAGCCCTGCGGGCCGTGCGCGCCCACGGCGGCCGGACCATGGTCGTGACCGCGAAGAACCAGGTCCACGCCGAGGCGACCCTCACCTTCCTCGGCCTGGACGTGGATGTCGTCGCCGGCGGGCTGTGGTCCTCGGCCAAGGGCCCGGCGCTGCGGCGGCACGGCGCGACGACCTACGTGGGCGATCACACCGGCGACGTCGACGCCGCCCGCACGGCCGGTGCATTCAGTCTTGGAGTGGCGACCGGACCGTTCACTTCGGCCGAACTTCTGGCTTACGGAGCCGATTTCGTACTACCCGATCTGCTCGCCTTCCCCGCCTGGCTCAACGGCCAATAAGCTGTACCTCCCTTTTGCCCCCAGGCATTAGCCTTGTACGAATCCATCCGCGCCCCAGACAGAAGGTCAAACCCGTGCCCAGTGGCAAGGTCAAGTGGTACGACACCGACAAGGGATTCGGTTTCCTCACCCGGGACGACGGCGGTGAGGTCTTCGTGCACTCCTCGGCTCTGCCCGGGGGAACGACGGCGCTCAAGCAGGGTCAACGGGTCGAGTTCGGCGTGGCCGAGGGTCGGCGCGGGCAGCAGGCGCTCTCCGTCCGGATCCTGGACAGCCCGCCGTCGGTCGAGAAGACCATCGCCAAGGCCAAACGCAAGAAGCCCGACGAGATGGTCATGCTCACCGAGGATCTGATCAAGGTGCTCGACCACCTGTCGGAGACCTACCGCCGGGGCAAGCACCCCGCTCCGGCGGAGGGCAAGAAGATCGCGACCGTGCTGCGTCACGTCGCCGACGACATCGAGTCCTGACCTGCCCTAAAGTCAACGCTATGAGCATGTCTACACGCGAGAGGATCGTGGCCGAGGCGCTGCGCCTGTTCGCGGACCGGGGCTACGCCGCGACGTCGGTGGCCGAGATCGAGGCCGCCGCGGGGCTGTCTCCCGGTGCGGGCGGGCTCTACCGGCATTTCCCGTCCAAGCAGGAGGTCCTGGCGGCCGCGGTGCGCGAGCACATCGAACGCACCCGCCAGCAGGTCACGACGGTGCTCGCCCAGTCCGAACAGCTGCAGGACAAGCCGATCGAGCTGCGCCTGCGGATGACCTGTCACGCCGGCCTGTCGAAGATGCGCGAGGAGCAGGACCTGATCAGGGTCCTGTTCCGTGATCTCGACCAGTTCCCGGCGCTGGTGGCCGACATGCGCGACGGGGTGGTGAACCCGCTGTACGACGGGATCGCCACCTGGCTGTCCACCCAGCCGGAGTTCAAGGAGGTCGAGGAGGACTGGCCCGCGGTCGCCTCGATCCTCGGCGGCTCCGTGATCAACTACTGGCTGTCCAACGAGTCGCTCTACGAGGCGCCCATCAAGATCGAGGAGAAGCGCTTCGTGGCGGCCTGGGCCCGGCTGGCCCTCGGACTGATCAAGACCACAGCGCCGCCCCCGACCATCTAGATGGACACCTTCGGGGACTGGCTGAGAGGCCGCACAGACCAACAGCTGCGCGCCCTGGTCTCCGCACGCCCCGAACTGATCACCCCCGTCCCCGCCGATCTCACGGCCCTGGCCGCCCGCACCTCCTCCCAGG
>JBDSTJ010000343.1:0-13637 GCA_039928335.1 Streptosporangiaceae bacterium
TCACAGATACCTCAACGTCTCACAGGAACCTCAACGTCAGCCGAGGTCGAACCGGTCGAGGTTCGACACCTTGGTCCAGGCGGCGACGAAGTCCGTCACGAACTTCTCCTTCGCGTCATCGCTCGCATAGACCTCGGCGAGCGCGCGCAGCTCAGAGTTCGAGCCGAACACGAGATCGGCGCGGGTACCGGTCCACTTGACCTCGCCGGTGGCGGTGTCGCGGGCCTCGAAGACGTTCTCGTCCCCGGAGGTCGCCTTCCACTGCGTGCCCAGGTCGAGCAGGTTGACGAAGAAGTCGTTCGTCAGGGTCCCGGGGGCCGTGGTGAGCACGCCGTGCGGCGACTGCTGGTGGTTCCCGCCCAGGACGCGAAGGCCACCGAGCAGGACCGTCAGCTCGGGCGCGCTGAGGGTCAGCAGGTTCGCCCTGTCGACCAGCAGGAACTCGGCCGGAAGCCGGTTGCCCTTGCCGAGGTAGTTACGGAACCCGTCGGCGGTCGGCTCGAGCGCGGCGAACGACTCCACGTCGGTCTGCTCCGCCGAGGCGTCCACGCGGCCCGGCGTGAACGGGACCACGACGTCGAAGCCGCCGTCCTTGGCGGCCTTCTCGACGGCGGCGGCGCCGGCGAGCACGATCAGGTCGGCGAGCGAGATCTGCTTGCCGCCGGCGCTGAAGGTCTCCTGGATCCCCTCGAGGGTGCGCAGCACCGTCGCCAGCTGGTCGGGGTTGTTGACCTCCCACCCGCTCTGCGGCTCGAGCCGGATCCGCGCGCCGTTGGCGCCGCCGCGCTTGTCACTGCCGCGGAAGGTCGAGGCCGACGCCCACGCGGTCGACACGAGCTGGGACACCGTCAGGCCCGAGGCGAGGACCTGGCTCTTGAGCGAGGCGATGTCGGCGTCGTCGACGAGCTCGTGCGTCACCGCGGGGAGCGGGTCCTGCCACAGCAGCGTCTCGGTCGGGACCTCCGGGCCGAGGTAGCGCACGACCGGGCCCAGGTCGCGGTGGGTCAGCTTGAACCAGGCACGGGCGAAGGCGTCCGCGAACCGGTCGGGGTTGTCCAGGAAGTGCCGCGAGATCTGCTCGTAGACCGGGTCGACGCGGAGCGCGAGGTCGGTCGTCAGCATCGTCGGCGCGTGGCTCTTGGCCGGGTCGTGGGCGTCGGGGACGGTACCGGCGCCGGCGCCGTTCTTGGGCTTCCACTGGTGCGCGCCGGCCGGGCTCTTGGTGAGCTCCCACTCGTTGCCGAAGAGGATCTCGAAGAAGCTGTTGTCCCAGGTGGTCGGCGTGTTCGTCCAGGCGCCCTCAAGGCCGCTGGTGATCGTGTCGCCGCCCTTGCCGGTGCCGTAGGTGTTGTTCCAGCCCAGGCCCTGCTCCTCGATCGAGGCGGCCTCGGGGTCGTCGCCGACGTGGTCGGCCGGGCCCGCGCCGTGCGTCTTGCCGAAGGTGTGGCCGCCGGCGATCAGCGCGACCGTCTCCTCGTCGTTCATCGCCATCCGCAGGAACGTCTCCCGGATGTCGCGGGCCGAGGCGAGCGGGTCGGGGTTGCCGTTGGGGCCCTCGGGGTTGACATAGATCAGGCCCATCTGGACCGCGGCGAGCGGGTTCTCGAGCTCCCGGTCGCCGGTGTAGCGCTGGTCGTCGAGCCAGGTGGCCTCGGGCCCCCAGTACACGTCCTCGTCGGGCTCCCAGACGTCGGCCCGGCCGCCGGCGAAGCCGAAGGTGGTGAAGCCCATCGTCTCGAGAGCGACGTTGCCGGTGAGGACGAGCAGGTCCGCCCAGGAGAGCTTCTGGCCGTACTTCTTCTTGACCGGCCACAGCAGGCGGCGGGCCTTGTCGAGGTTGGCGTTGTCCGGCCAGCTGTTGAGCGGGGCGAACCGCTGCTGGCCGGCGCCGGCTCCACCGCGACCGTCACTGATCCGGTAGGTGCCGGCGCTGTGCCACGCCATCCGGACCATGAACGGGCCGTAGTTCCCGTAGTCGGCCGGCCACCAGTCCTGTGAGGTCGTCAGCACCGTCGCGATGTCCTGCTTCACGGCCGGCAGGTCGAGGCTCTTGAACGCCTCGGCGTAGTCGAACTCCGCGCCGAGCGGGTTGCCCACGGCGGGGTTCGAGGACAGGACCTTCAGGTTGAGCCGCTCGGGCCACCACTGGCGGTTGCCGCCGCCCTGGGTCGGGTGCGGGGCGCGCTCGTGCGCGACCGGGCAGCCACCGCTCCCGTCCTCCTTGGCGTCGATGACGATCGCATCATGGTTCTCAGTCATGGGAATCCTTCCGGACTTGGCAGATCATGCTGCTCAGGAACTGCTGGTGGTGGTGGAACAGTCGGGGCACAGGCCCCAGTAGATGACCTCGGCCTCGTCGATCGTGAAGCCCCGGTCGTCGGCCGCGCTCACGCAGGGCGCGTCCCCGACCGCGCAGTCGACGTCGGCGACGAAGCCGCACGACCGGCACACGACGTGGTGGTGGTTGTCCCCGACGCGACCTTCGAACAGGGCTGGACTGCCGGCCGGTTCGATCCGGCGGACGAGCCCCGCCGCGGTGAGCGCGTGCAGGGCCTCGTACACGGCCTGGACGGAGATGTGGCCCACCCGCCCGCGCACCCCGGCGGCGATCGCCTCGACCCCGAGGTGGTCGCCGGCTCGCACGGTCTCGAGCAGGGCCACCCGGGCGGCCGTCACCCGCAGGCCGACACCGCGCAGCTCTTGGGCGGTGGTCGAAGTCATGCCGCCAAACCTACCGTCATAAACACGAATGATACAAGACAGTGACTTACCCAAGTCTGATCTACCCAGTCTGATCTACCGAGCCCGCCGTGCCCGAGAGGGCCACCGAACCGGCCAGGACGGGCCTCATCTCCAAGATCGACAGGGCCGCCTCGGAGCCTGTGGTCCTGGCGCGGCCGCAGGGCGGCGGCGGGCGGTGTCGGCGTGGCGCGGCCGTGTCTTCTCCGAGCGTGCGGACTTAACGGTCCGGACAGCAAACCAGAAGATGACGGAGGCATCCCCGCAGAGTCAGGATTTGCTCAACGTCGGTGAAGGTCGCTTTGGGAGACACATGCCCACCTCTCTGGGGAATATCCGCAAACGTCTGCTGATGCCGGACCCGAGCGAGGTCACCTTCGAGAAACGTGGATTCCACGCCGGGAACCCGCTGGCGCAGAGCGCGCTCGAAATGACGGGCGCACAGTTCCTGGCGGGTCTGGAAATCGGTCTCACCAGTCGAGGTCCGGCCGAGGTCGAAGAATTGTTCGAAAAGGTGGATCGGCCTTTCCGGGGTTTCGCTCACGAGGGCGCGGCGATGGGTTTCGCGATCGCCGACGCGTTCGCCCCGTGGCGGCGCGGCGGGCGGATCCGGGCGTTCGCCGACGGTCCCGGCGCGCCGCACATCTACCTGGTCCACGTGGGGATCGGCTGGGCGATGGCCCGCCTGCCGAGACCGCTGTGGCGATCGGTCGTGCTGCCCGACCCGCTGCTGCGCTGGCTCGCCCTGGACGGCTACGGCTTCCACCAGGCCTACTTCGCCACGCCACGGTACGTCGTCGGGCAGCGGCCGATCACCGTCAGGGTCCCGTGGGCCGACCCTTCGGGGTATGCCGCCCGCGTCGCCGACCAGGGCATCGGGCGGGCCCTGTGGTTCGTCTGCGGCGCCGACGCCGAGTACCTCGCCGACCTGATCGGCCGGTTCCCGCAACCACGGCGGGCAGACCTGTGGAGCGGCACCGGCCTCGCCGCGGCCTACGCGGGCGGGGCCGACCCGGCCGAGCTGGGCACCCTGCGCAAGCTCGCCGCGGGGTACCGGCAGGAACTCGCGCAGGGTGCGGCCTTCGCCGCCAAGGCGCGGCTGCGCGCCGGCCTGGTGACCCCGCACACCGTGGCCGCCGTGGGCGTCCTGTGCGAGCTGTCGGTCGAGGACGCGGCGCACCGCACCGACGAGGCGCTGGCCCAGCTGCCCCCGGACGGCCCGGTGCCCGCCTTCGAAATCTGGCGTCACCGGATCCGTACGGGCTTTCCGCAGGAGAGCTGAAACCGAAAGGACAGGCCATCACCACCACGCAGACAGTCCCCGGCATCCGGGTGCCCCTCGTCGCCGAGGGGGACGCGACCGGCCACCTGGCCGAGTTGTTCGACCTGGTCAAGGTCGCGACGGGCCTCCCGTTCGTGCCCGATGTGTTCCGGCTGGCCTCGACCCGTCCGGACCTCGTGGAGGTCGTCGTCTCCGGATACGGCGGCGTTTTCCTCGGCGGGGTCCTGCCGCGCGAGACCAAGGAACTGATCGCGGCCTGGACGTCGAAGCTCAACGGCTGCACGTACTGCCTGAGCGCGCACAACTACTTCCTCAAGGAGCTCGGGGTCGGCGCTGACCTGCCCGAGGCGGTCGGCACCGCGACGACCATCGAGGAGCTGCCCTTGCCGGAGAAGACCCGTGTGCTGCTGCGGCTGACCGCGAAGGTCGCCACCGGGGCACACCGGATCACCGATGCCGACTGGGACCGGGCCGTGGAGGCCGGCTGGAGCAGCGAGGAACTGCTGGAGGCGGTCTTCTGCTCGGCTCTGTTCAACTTCGTCAACGGCCTCGTCGACGCGCTGGGCCTGCGCAACGCCGTACAGGAGGCGTGATGGCGAAGCGGAACCTCCTGAAGTCCGGGCGCACACTGGTGCCCGGGGTGGTCGCGATCCTGCTGGCGGCGGCGCTGTTGGTCGTGGCGAGGCTGCCCCACGCCTCGGAGGAGACCAGACAGCGGCTGGCGTCGGCGTACAGGTTCACCGAGATGCCGATCGCCATGCCGGCCGGGTACGCCCCGGTCAAGACCGTACGCAAGGTCAACCCGCACTATGAGCTGATCAGGTCGTGGATCTCCTCGGTCGGCGCCGGCATCGCCCTGAACGACCTGCTGGGCACCGGCCGCGCCGACGGCATGTGCCTGTCCGACCCCCGGTCCGACCAGGTCGTGGTGACCTACGCGCCGACCGCGCCCGCCGCCGACCGGTTCACCCCGTTCACCCTGACCCCCGCGCCGACCCTGCCGATGGACGGCGCGATGGCGCCGATGGGCTGCGTGCCCGGCGACTACAACGAGGACGGCCGCACCGACCTGCTGGTCTACTACTGGGGCCGGACCCCGGTCGTGGTCCTCGCCCGCGCCGACGCCAGGACGCTGTCGAACGCGGCCTACCGGCCGGTCGAGCTGGTCGCGCAGGTCTCGGTGGACGGGCAGTACCACGGACCCCGGTGGAACACCAACGCCGTGAACGTCGGGGACTTCGACGGCACCGGGCACCCGCACATCCTGGTGAGCAACTACTTTCCCGACTCGGACGTGCTGGACCCCGACGGCCTGGCCAACGTCGTGATGAACTCCTCGATGTCCAACGCCAAGAACGGCGGCGGCGCGCACCTGCTGCGCTGGTACGGCGCCGCCTCGGGCGACAAGCCCGACGTCCGGTACACCGAGGTGAAGGGCGCGATCCCCTACGGAGCTTCCACCGGCTGGACGCTCGCGATCTCCGGCGCGGACCTGACCGGTGACGGCCGGTCCGAGCTCTACCTCGCCAACGACTTCGGCAAGGACCACCTGCTGTACAACATCTCCACCCCGGGGAACATCAGGTTCCAGGAGGCGATCGGCGACCGGAGCCCGACCGACCCCAAGTCCTTCGTCCTGGGACACAGCTCGTTCAAGGGCATGGGCATCGACTTCGGCGACATCAACAACAAGGGCAGGTTCGACATGGTGGTCAGCAACATCACCACCGCCTGGGGGTTGGAGGAGAGCAACTTCGCCTGGATGAACGACGCGAAGAACGAACCCGACATGGCCCGGAAACTCGCCAGCGGGCTCGCCCCGTTCACCCAGCGCGCCCGGGAGATGGGTTTCGCCTTCACCGGCTGGGGCTGGGACCTCAAGATGGGCGACTTCACCAACAACGGCAACCTGGAGATCGTGCAGGCCGAGGGTTTCGTCAAGGGTGACATCAATCGCTGGCCGTGGCTGCAGGAGATGGCCATGACCAACGACTCCCTGTTCACCAACCCCAAGATGTGGCCGAACATCCAGCCCGGCGACGACCTGGCCGGGAGCCAGCCGGTGGCCTTCTACAGCAAGGAGGACAACGGCAGGTTCGCCAACATCAGCGGGCAGCTGGGGCTGGCCGCCAAGATCCCCACGCGCGGTGTCGCGATGGCCGACACCCGGGGCACCGGTGCGCTGGACCTCGCGCTGGCCCGGCAGTGGGGGCCGCCGGTGTTCTACGCCAACGACTCGCCCGGCCTGGGCAACTACCTCGACCTGCAGCTCTACCGGCCGGTCACCGGTGCGGGCGGCGGTCTGAGGGGCCTCGGTTCACCCGCCTACGGTGCGAACGTGCAGATCAGGACCGCCGACGGCCACACCCAGATCTCACAGCTCGACGGCGGCGGCGGCCACAGCGGCAAACGCAGCTTCCAGGTGCACTTCGGCCTCGGCCAGAGCGCCGGGCCGGTCACCGTGACGCTGCGCTGGAGCGACGCCAAGGGCCTGCACGACCAGACCCTGGAGCTCGCTCCCGGCAACCACCGCCTTGTCCTCGACAGCACGGCCGCCCAGGAGGTCACCAGCTCATGACCACCACCATCCAGCACACGAGCACCGCCGCGCCGCCGCCCGCGGAGCCGAGCGCGGCGACGGCCAAGCCGAAGCCCGACCCCCGGTACATCGCGCTGCGCAACTTCGCGATCTCGCTGACGGTCTTCAACATCCTCGGCTACACCCTTCTCGGGTTCGAGCAGCCGTGGCTGTGGCCGTTCCTCGCCGCGGCCACCGGATACGGCACCGAACTGCTTCTGGAAACCATCGCGGCCTGGGCGGAACGCCGCGCGCCGCGCTACCGGGGCGGGGGACCGCGGGGACTGTATGAGTTCCTGCTCCCCGCGCACATCACCAGCCTCGCGGTCAACATGCTGCTGTTCGCCAACGACGTCTGGTGGCCGGTCATGTTCGGCGTGGTCGTCGGCGTCGGCGGAAAGTACGTGCTCAAGGCGCCGATCAACGGCAGGATGCGGCACTTCATGAACCCGTCCAACCTGGGCATCGTCGTGACGCTGCTCTTCTTCGGCAGCTGGGTGAGCATCGCGCCGCCCTACCAGTTCACCGAGTACGCCAACACGTTCTTCCGGGTGATGATCCCTCTGATCATCGCCACGGCCGGCACGGTGATCAACGCGCTGCTGACCAAACGGATCATGCTGATCATCGGCTGGATGGGCGGGTTCGCGATCCAGGCGCTGGTCCGGCACTGGATCTGGGACACCCCGCTCAACACGGGTCTCGGCGTGATGAGCGGGGTGGCGTTCGTGCTGTTCACGAACTACATGATCACCGATCCGGGCACCACGCCGACCGGTGGTCGGCAGCAGTTCCTGTTCGGCTCGGGGCTCAGCGTGATCTATGCCGTGATGATGCTCCTCAACGTCGTCTACACGCTGTTCTTCGCCACCGCGATCCTGTGCGGAATTCGCGGTGCGGGCTGGTGGTTCGTGCATTGGCGCGGACAGCGGAAAGAACGACGCAACGAGGTCGCCGCCGAACCCGCCTGACATTTTCAAAAACGGCCCGGATCCGTCCGGGCCGTTTTTCACCACCACCGATCACACTATTATGCAACGGTGTTATGGGCGGCAACGCACAATGGAATAACACCGCCGGTCCGCTGGTGCGTCACGCTGACATTCGTAGGTCGCCGAACCTCCGAAAGAAGGCCGTGCCGTATGACCAGGATCGCCGTCGTCGGAATGGCATGCCGTTATCCGGACGCCACCTCGCCCCGGGAGTTGTGGGAGAACGCGCTGGCCGGCCGCCGTGCCTTCCGGCGGCTGCCGGACGAGCGCATGCGGCTCGCGGACTACTGGGACGCCGACCCGGCCGCACCGGACCGCTTCTACGCCCGCACCGCCGCGGTGATCGAGGGGTATGAGTTCGACCGGATCGCCCACAAGGTCGCCGGCAGCACCTTCCGGTCCACCGACCTGACGCACTGGCTGGCGCTCGACATGGCGGGCCGGGCGCTGGCCGACGCCGGCTTCCCGCAGGGCGAGGGCCTGCCCAGGCAGCGGACCGGAGTGATCGTCGGCAATACCCTCACCGGGGAGTTCACCCGGGCCAACCTGATGCGGCTGCGCTGGCCCTACGTGCACCGGACCTTCGCGGCGGCACTGGAACGGGAGGGCTGGGACCAGGACCGGATCGACGGGTTCCTCGCCGGCGTCGAGAGCGCCTACAAAAGCCCGTTCCCGGCGGTGGACGAGGACACCCTCGCCGGCGGCCTGTCCAACACGATCGCCGGGCGGATCTGCAACCACTTCGACCTCAACGGCGGCGGCTACACCGTGGACGGCGCCTGCTCGTCCTCGCTGCTGTCGGTGGCGACCGCGTGCAAGGCGCTGGTGGCGGGCGAGCTGGACGTCGCCGTCGCCGGCGGGGTCGACCTGTCGATCGACCCGTTCGAAACCATCGGCTTCGCCAAGACCGGGGCGCTGGCCCGGCACGAGATGCGGGTGTACGACCGGGGGTCCAACGGGTTCTGGCCCGGTGAGGGCTGCGGCATGCTCGTGCTGATGCGCGAGTCCGACGCCGCGCGGGACGGCCGGCGCAGCCACGCCGCGGTGGCGGGCTGGGGCATGTCCTCCGACGGCCGGGGCGGCATCACCCGCCCCGAGGTCAGCGGGTACCGGCTGGCACTCGGCCGGGCCTACGAGTCGGCCGGCTTCGGGATCGACACGGTGGGCCTGTTCGAGGGGCACGGCACCGGGACCGAGGTCGGTGACGAGACGGAGCTGACCGCGCTCGCCCAGGAGCGGGCGGCCGCCGACCCGGCCGCACCGCCGGCCGCCATCAGCACGATCAAGGGCATGATCGGGCACACCAAGGCAGCCGCCGGCGTGGCAGGCCTGATCAAGGCCGTGCTCGCGGTCCGCGAGCAGATGCTCCCGCCGACCGTCGGCTGCCTCGACCCGCACCCGGCGTTCGCCCGGGAACCACAGGCGCTGCGGCCGCTGCGCAAGGCCGAACCGTGGCCCGAGGATGTGCCGTTGCGGGCCGGGGTCACCGCCATGGGCTTCGGCGGGATCAACACGCACGTCGTGGTGGAGGGGATCGGGCCGCGCCGGCCGCCGACCGGCCGCACCCGGAGCCTGGCCGCCTCGGTCCAGGACGTGGAACTCCTGCTCGTCGATGGCGGGTCGCTCGCTGAGGTGCGCCGGCAGGTGGCCGAACTGGCCGACTGGGTGCCGGCCCTGTCCTACGCCGAACTCGCCGACCTGGCGGCGGCCGCCCAGCTCCGGCTGCGCGACCTGCCCTACCGCGCCGCCGTGATCGTCACCTCGCCCGAGGATGCCGAGCGGCAGCTGCGCCGGGTTCTCGCCGACCTCGACACGGGCGAGACCTCGGTTCTGACCGCCGACGGCCGTGCCTTCCTCGGGCACGCCGGCCGGCCGGGCCGGATCGGCTATCTCTTCCCCGGCCAGGGCTCCGGGCGCGGGGTGAGTGGCGGGGCCCTGCGCCGCCGCTTCGCCGGGGTCGAGCAGGTGTACGCCGAGGCGGCGCTGCCCACGACCGGAGACCTGGTCGCCACCGAGATCGCCCAGCCGCGCATCGTCACCGGCTCGCTTGCGGGCCTGCGGATCCTCACCGACCTCGGCGTCGAGGCGACCGTGGCCGTCGGGCACAGTCTCGGCGAGATCTCCGCGCTGCACTGGGCCGGGGCGCTGGACGCCCCGGCCCTGACCCGGGTGGCCGGGATCCGCGGCCGGGCCATGAGCGAGCACGGTGCCGCGGGCACGATGGCGGGCGTCGGGGCCGGCCCGGACCTGGTGCGGCCTCTGCTCGACGGCATGCCCGTCGTGATCGCCGGATACAACGGGCCGGCCCAGACCATCGTGTCCGGGCCGCCGGCCGCGATCGCGACCGTCGGCGAACGGGCGGCTGTCGCGGGGCTGGCATGGAACCCGCTGCGGGTGTCGCACGCCTTCCACTCACCGCTGGTGGCTCCGGCCGCCGACGCGCTCGCGGCCGGGCTGGCCGCCGAGACCCCCGGCCGGGTGCGACGCCCGGTCATCTCGACCGTCACCGGGGAGGTGCTCGCGTCCAACACCGACGTGCCCGCCCTGCTGCACCGCCAGCTCACCGAGCCGGTGTTGTTCGCCCAGGCGCTGGAGCTGGCCGCCAAGGACCTCGACCTGCTCGTCGAGGTCGGCCCCGGCCGGGTCCTGGCCGGGCTCGCGCCCGCGGTGACCGACGTCCCCGCGCTGGCGCTCGACACCGACGACGAGTCACTGACGGGGCTGTTGCGGGTGATCGGAGCCGCGTTCGTGCTGGGCGCGCCGATCCGGCACGAGGAGCTGTTCGCCGGCCGGCTGACCCGGCCGTTGCGGATCGGCGCGGAGTTCTCGTTCTTCGCGAGCCCGTGCGAGTCGGCGCCGGCCACCGCGACCACTGCTCCGGCGGCCCGCACCCCTGTGTCCGGCACCCCAGTGTCCAGCACCCCAGTGTCCGTCGCCCCTGTGTCGGTCACCCCGGCGGCCGGCGGTGAGACCGCGCTCGACCTGCTGCGCGGCCTCGTCGCCGAGCGCGCCGAACTCCCGGCCGAACTCGTCGGCGACGACAGCCGCCTGCTCGACGACCTGCACCTGAGCTCGATCACGGTGGGGCAGATCATGAACATGGCCGCGCTCGGCCTCGGCCTGACCGTCGCGCAGCCGCCCGCCAACCTCGCCACCGCGACCCTCCGCGAACTCGCCGAGACGCTGGACCTCCTCGCCGAGACCGCCGTGGACGGGCCCGCGCCGGTCTTCGAGGGAGCCGCGGCCTGGGCCCGGCCCTACTCCGTCGAACTCCTCGAGGAACCCGGGCCCGCCCCGGCCGCCCTCGGTGCGAACGGTCCGTGGCAGCTGCACGCCGACACCGCAGACCCCCTGGCAGAACCGCTGCGCCAGGCGCTCGCGCACGCCGGAGTGGGAAAGGGCACCCTGGTCAGCCTGCCGGCCCGGTGTGAGCCCCGGCACCTGGACTCGGCGCTGGAGGCCGCCAGGACGACCCCCGAAGGCCGTTTCGTCCTGGTCCAGCAGGGCCCCGGAGCGGCAGGACTCGCCCGCACTCTTCACCTGGAGGCCCCCCACCTGCACGTCACCATCGTTCAACTCCCGCCCTGCTCCGACGCGACCGTCGGGGGAACGCCGCCCCGGATCGTTGCCCTGGACCGGGTCGGCCCGCTGCCGGAGGTCGGGGCGGTCTCCTGGCGGGCGTCGACGGTCGAGGTGGTCGACCGGGTGGTGCGCGAGGTGGCGGGGACGGCGGGGTTCGCCGAGGCGCACTACGACGTCGCGGGGCTGCGGCGGGTGCCGACGTTGCGTGCGATGCCGGTGCGGGCGTCGCGTGAGCGGGCGGCGCTCGGGCGCACGGACGTCCTGCTGGTCACGGGCGGAGGGAAGGGCATCACCGCCGAGTGCGCGCTGGCGGTGGCGCGGGACAGCGGGGCGGCACTGGGCGTCCTGGGGCGTTCCGATCCACGGGAGGACCCGGAGCTGGCGGCGAACCTGCGGCGCATGACCGAGCAGGGCGTGACCGTACGGTACGCCCGGGCGGACGTGAGTGATCTCGAGCAGGTCAGGGCTGCGGTGGACGCGGTCGAGGCGGGCCTCGGGCCGGTCACCGCGCTGCTGCACGGGGCCGGGTACAACGAGCCGAAAGCCCTCGGCAACCTCGGCCCGGCGGACCTCCGGCGGGCGTTCGCGCCCAAGGTCGAGGGGTTGCGGACGGTGCTGGCGGCGGTCGATCCCGGGAACCTGAGGATGCTGGTGACGTTCGGCAGCATCATCGGGCGGGCCGGGCTGCGCGGCGAGGCACACTACGCCACGGCCAACGAGTGGCTGGCCGCGCTGACCACCGACCACGCCGACCGGTACCCCGCCTGCCGCACCCTCTGCCTGGAATGGTCGGTCTGGTCCGGTGTCGGCATGGGCGAGCGGCTGTCGGTGGTGGAGTCCCTGGCCCAGGAGGGGATCACCGCGATCTCCCCGGACCAGGGCGTGGAGATCCTGCGCCGGCTGCTCGCCGATCCGGACGCTCCGGCCGTCGTGGTGATCAGTGGCCGGACCGGCGCCATCGACACGGTCAGGCACGAGCGCCCCGAACTGCCGCTGCTGCGGTTCGTCGGCAGGCCCCTGGTCCGCTACCACGGCGTCGAACTCGTCACCGAGGTCGAACTGAACGCGGGCACCGACCCCTACCTCGACGATCACCGGCTCGACGGGGACCTGCTGTTCCCCGCGGTGTTCGGCCTGGAGGCGATGGTCCAGACGGCCGTCGCGGCCACCGGCCGAACCGCTCTCCCGGTGATCGAGCACGCCGAGTTCCTGCGTCCCATCGTGGTCGCCCCGCACGGGAGCACCACGCTGAGGATCGCCGCGACCGTGACCGCCGACGACACCGTCCGCGTCGCGATCCGCAGCGCCGACACGGGCTTCGCCGCCGAACACTTCCGCGCCTGTCTCCGTTTCCCCGCCGACCACGAGGTTCTGCCGGGGGCCGTCGCACCCGAGACCGGTGAGGTCGCGGCCGCGCTTCCCCCGGTGCCGCTCGATCCGGCCACGGACATGTACGGGAGCCTGCTGTTCCAGGGCGCGCGGTTCCAGCGGCTCCGCCGGTACCACCGGGCGGCGGCGCGTGACGTCGAAGCCGAGGTGGCGGCGTCGGACGAGGAGTGGTTCGCCGGATTCCTGCCCGCCGACCTGCTGCTGGGCGATCCGGGGCTGCGCGACGCGCTGATGCACGGCCTCCAGGTGTGTGTACCCGACGCGACGTTGCTGCCCACCCGGATCGACCGGTTGTCCCCCGGCGGCGCCAGGTTGACCGCCGGGCAGAACCTGCGTTTGCGCGCCACCGAGCGGTCGCGTGACGGCGACCTCTACGTGTACGACCTCCTCGTGTGCACCGCCGGGGGAGAGGTCGTCGAGCGGTGGGAGGGCCTGCACCTCCAGGCGGTGCGCAGGGGCCGGGACCGTGGGCCGTGGGCGCCGGCGCTGCTCGGGCCCTACCTCGAACGGACCGTGGAGGACCTGACCGGGGTAGGGGTGGCCGTCGTGGTCGAACCGTATGAGGGTGATGTCCGCGGAGCGGCGCGCCGGGCCAAGACCGCGCTGGCCGTGGGCAGGGCCGCCGGCCGCCCGGTGACCCTGCGGTACCGGCCGGACGGGCGCCCCGAAGCCGCCGGCGGCCTGACGATCTCCGCCGCGCACGGACCGGGGCTGACCCTCGCCACTGTTCTGGACGGTGCTGCGAACACCGGTGCGACCCTTGGCTGTGACGTCGAGGCGGTGGCTCAGCAGCCGTGGGCGGGCCTGCTCGGGGCGAACCAGACGCTGGCCGGGCTGCTCGCCACGGAGACGGGGGAGGAGCCGGATGTCGCCGGGACCCGGGTGTGGACCGCGCTCGAGTGCCTGCGGAAGGCGGGGTTGGCCTGGGACTCGCCGCTGACCTTCGCGCCGCCACCGAGGCCGGGGTGGGTGGTGCTCACGTCGGGATCGGTGCGGATCGCGACGTTCGCCACGCTTGTGGGCAGTTCATCCGGCCCGGTCGTGTTCGCGATACTCACCGAGGAGAGGTCCTAAC
>JBDSTJ010000344.1:0-3431 GCA_039928335.1 Streptosporangiaceae bacterium
GGCGTCCAGCCCCATGACCACCCGAAGCAGGACCGCTTCGGCCTGGTCCTGGGGTAGTTCCAGGATCAGCTTGAGCGCCCGCTCGGTGCCCAGGGCGTCGAGCGCGCTCAGTGCCGTGTCCTCTTCGGCGGCGACCGTCGTCAGCTCTTCCAGCGGAGTGTCGGCCTGGGGCCTGCGGGCCCGTCGCCGGACGTGGTCCAGCGCCCGGTGCCGGGCGATCGTGGTGGCCCAGCCGCGGAACCCGTCATAGCTGCCGCGAAAGGACGGCAGGTCCCTGACGATCTGGAGCCAGGCCTCGGAGGCGATGTCCTCGGCTTCGTCGTTCACCAGGGCGCGCAGGTAGCGCAGCAGCCTGGGGTTCAAATCCTGGTAGATGGCGCGAAATGCCGTCTCGTCGCCCGCCTGCGCCGCCTCGACACAGCCCTCCAGGTCCTCCGGCAGCGCCGCCGCCTGGGGGGTGCCCTGGGCCACCGTCCGATCCACGCGAACCACTATGGAGGGTGTTGGTGATGAATGCGACAAAAACCTAGATCTTTTTAGGGTTTGTCATGGTAGTGGGGCATGTCCGCTCAGTCGCCTGGTCAGTTCGGAGGCCTGTTTCCGGACGGTCTCCGCGAGTTCGGGCCAGGTCTCGACGGGCCGGGTGCCGGCCCGGAAGGTCACCGCGATGGCGGCTGCCGGATGGCCGGTGTGATCGAAGGCAGCGGCGGCCAGGGTGGCGAACCCCTCGGTCACCTGGCCTTGCTCGGAGGACCAGCCGCGGTCGAGGTCCTGCGCGAGCACCCGGCGCAGTTCGGACAGGGATTTCGGTCCCCGGCCGGTCCGGTCCACCAAGGGACCGGGAAAAAGGGCTCGTACCTGGGCCGCGGGCAGTCTGCACAGCATTGAACGGCCGCTGGCGGTCAACTGCGCCGGGAGCCGTACTCCCACGTCGGTGATGACCGTCGCGGGCCGGCTGGGCTGCTCCTTGAGCAGATACAGGGTCTCCGCGCCGTGCAGCACTCCCAACTGCGCGATCTCGCCGACCCGGTCGACCAGCCGCCGGAGCAGCGGCCTGGCCAGCCGCTCCAACGGGCCCTGCCGGAGATAGGCCTGGCCGATCTCGAAAGCAGTCACACCCAGCCCGTACAGCCGCTCCTCGGGTAGATATATGACGAATCCGTCCTCACACATGGCCGTGAGCAGGTGGTAGGTGCTGGAACGGGGCAGCCCGAGCGCACGGGCGATCGCCGCGGCCCCGAGCGGCTGCGCCGAGGAGGCCAGCAACCGCAGAACCGCCAGTGCCCGCTTGGCCGCCGGTACCTGCATCTGGCCAGTGTCTCAAATACGAGACACCGGTGGCCTCGCTGGGGTGCCGTTCCCGGAGCATGGCGCGGTCCAATAGGGGCATGGAGCTCTACATGGGGGATCACACCGGCGGTGCGCCGATCGACATAGGCCTCGGCCCGCTCACGTTCGAACAGGTCGAGGCCATCGCCAGGGCCAACGCGACGGTGGGGCTGACCCGTGAGTCGCTCGCCGCCATGGCCTCCTCCCGGGCCCGGATCGACGAGCTCGCAGCCCTGCCCACCCCCGTCTACGGGGTCTCCACCGGGTTCGGCGCGCTCGCCACCCGGCACATCGACCCGAAACTGCGCGCCAGACTGCAGGTTTCCCTGGTCCGTTCGCACGCCGCCGGAAGCGGCCCCGACGTCGAACGGGAGGTCGTCCGGGCCCTGATGCTGCTGCGGCTCAGCACCCTCGCCACCGGCCGCACCGGCGTCCGCCCCAGCACCGCCATGACCCTCGCGTCGCTGCTCAACGCCGGGATCACCCCCGTTGTGCACGAGTACGGCTCGCTCGGCTGCTCCGGCGACCTGGCACCGCTGGCCCACTGCGCACTGGCCCTCGTGGGCGAAGGCACCGTCCGGGACTCCGCCGGGGTCCTCATGCCCGCGGCGCAGGCGATGGCGGCGGCCGGCATCGAACCCGTCACGCTCCTCGCCAAGGAGGGCCTGGCCCTCATCAACGGCACCGACGGCATGCTCGGCATGCTGATCCTCGCCATCCAGGACCTGCGCCGGCTGCTGCGCGTCGCCGACATCTCCACCGCGATGAGCGTCGAGGCCCTGCTCGGCACCGACCGGGTCTTCGCCGCCGATCTGCAGGAGCTGCGCCCGCACCCCGGCCAGGCCGCCTCCGCCGCCAACCTCAGGGCCCTGCTCGCCAACTCGGGGATCATGGAGTCGCACCGCGGCCCCGACTGCAACCGCGTCCAGGACGCCTATTCGCTGCGCTGTGCGCCGCAGGTCAGCGGCGCGGCCCGGGACACCCTCGGGCACGCCTCGCTGGTCGCCTCCCGTGAGCTCGCGTCCGCCGTCGACAACCCCGTGGTCCTGGCCGACGGCCGGGTCGAGTCCAACGGCAACTTCCACGGCGCACCCGTCGCCTACGTCCTGGACTTCCTCGCGATCCCCGTCGCGGACCTGGCCTCCATGGCCGAGCGCCGCACCGACCGCCTGCTCGACAAGGCCCGCTCGCACGGCCTCCCGCCGTTCCTCGCCGACGACCCCGGGGTGGACTCCGGCCACATGATCGCCCAGTACACCCAGGCCGCGGTCGTCTCGGAGCTGAAGCGCCTCGCCGCCCCCGCCAGCGTCGACTCCATCCCCAGCTCCGCCATGCAGGAGGACCACGTCTCCATGGGCTGGAACTCCGCCCGCAAACTGCGCCGCTCCCTCGACGGCCTCGCCCGGGTCCTGGCCATCGAGATCCTCACCGCGGCCCGCGCCCTCGACCTCCGCACCCCGCTCCGCCCCGCCCCGGCCACCAAGGCCGTGGTCACCGCCCTCCGCCGGGAGGTCCAGGGTCCGGGCCCCGACCGCTACCTGGCCCCCGAAATCGAATCCGCGCTCACCCTCGTCCGCAACGGCGCCCTCCTCGCCGCCGCCGAGACCATCACCGGCCCCCTCGCATGACCTCCCTGCCGGCGGCTTCGCGGTTTCCTACCTCAGTCCGGGCCGGTGCTCTGAGGGGCACCGTTGACTACGTTGGAGCATCCTCATGACCTACACCCCCGTTCGGGCCGCGCGTGGGACCACGCTGTCGACCAAGGGCTGGCCGCAGGAGGCGGCGTTGCGGATGCTGCAGAACAACCTCGATCCCGAGGTGGCCGAGCACCCCGAGTCGCTCGTGGTCTACGGCGGCACCGGCAAGGCCGCGCGCAACCAGCCGTCGTATGAGGCCATCGTCCGGTCACTGCGGTCGCTGGAGGGCGAGGAGACCCTGCTCGTACAGTCGGGGAAGCCCGTCGGGATCTTCCAGACCCACGAGTGGGCGCCGCGGGTGATCCTTGCCAACTCCAACCTGGTGCCCGACTGGGCCAACTGGGAGGAGTTCCGGCGGCTGGAGTCGCTCGGGCTGACGATGTACGGGCAGATGACCGCGGGCTC
>JBDSTJ010000345.1:0-7026 GCA_039928335.1 Streptosporangiaceae bacterium
GAGCGAGGTCGCGACCGAGGAGGCCAGGCCCTGCGTCCCGGTGCCGTTGAGCACCCGCACCCGGACCTGGGCGACCGGGATCCTGGCCACGGCCGCCTTCTTGTTCAGGTCCTGGATCTGGTTGTCGTTGCGGATCTGGCCGAAGAACGTGCCGGCGTCGGGCTCGCGCAGCGCCACCCGGTTGGGGTCGGCGGGGTGCGGCATGTTCGGCACGGTCACGAACCTGACCTTGCCCGTGCTCATCCCCTTGAGCTTCTCGCCCAGTTTGAGCATCGCGCCGGAGTCGAAGCCGTCGTCGACGGTGAGGGACTTGGTGGTGGCGTTGAGGAAGCCCGCCAGCTTGATCGGGTTGGACAGGGTGCCCCGATCCATGGCCTTCTTGGCCACCGAGCCGAGAAAGAGCTGCTGGCGCTTGATCCGGGACAGGTCGGAGCCGTCGCCCAGTCCGTGCCGGGCCCGCACGTAGGCCAGGGCCTGCTCGCCCTTGACGCGGTGCGTGCCCTTCTTCATGTGCAGCTTGCTCTTGTCGTCGTCGACGTCCTGGGTCAGGCAGATGTCCACCCCGCCGAGCGCGTTGACCACGGCCTTGAACCCGCTGAAGTCGACCAGGGCGAAGTGGTCGATGTGGATGTTGGTCATCCGCTCGATCGTCTTCCAGGTGCAGCTCACCCCGCCGTAGGTGTAGGCGGAGTTGAGCATCCCCCTGGCGCCCTGGGTGACGTAGCCGGTGTCGGGGTTCTTGCAGGTGGGGATGTCGACGAGCAGGTCGCGCGGGAAGCTGATGCCGGTCGCGGCCGCGCCGCCGGGCGACAGGTGCACCAGGATCGTGGTGTCGGCCCTGGGCGGTTCCTTCTTGAGGCTCTTGCCGTACTTGGCGTTGCTGCCGGCCCGGGTGTCCGAGCCCAGCAGCAGGATGTTCATCGCGCTGTTGAGCTTGGGCGGCTGCTTGCCCACGTCCATGGTGATGCGCTTCATGTTGCCCTTGGTCAGCTTGTAGTAGAAGCCGTAGGCGGTGAGGCTCGAGACCACCAGGACCACGGACAGCACGGAGCAGACCCAGCCGAGCACCTTCCATCCGCGTGAGGGCGCGGTCGGAGGTGTGGCGGGGGCCTGCGTGGCGTCGACGTAGTCGGTTACGGGGCTTTTCATGGCTCCACGAGATTAGGTCAGAGGATCCTCCGTACGGAGTCGTACGACGAATCCAGTCCAGCCAGTGCGGTCACGCGCTCCGTTTCGAGCCTGCTTGTCACCAGGGTCAGGTCGATGTTCCGACAAAGTATGACGGAACCTCCGGCCTCTACGGGGGCGAGTAGTGCAGACACCAGGGTTTCGGCCGATGACCAGGCCGTCGTTACCAAAGTGCGATCTGCGCTTGTGAGACGGTATTTCGCGATTGCCGCAAGGGTCAGCTGGTTTAGCTGGTTTGCGGTAAATGTGGCGTTGGTCACACTCAGTGCCGGGGCCTCCAGGTCGGGTTTCCGGTACGCGACGAAACGATCACCATACGCTCTGACCTCGGTGGCGTAGTCGACGACGTACGACGGCGCGTCGGCGAGGGGCTCGCCGAAGGCGTTCAGCGACAGCCCGACGACCTCGGCCCGGGAGTCGGCCGGCAACCGGTCCCCGGTCGTGACGTGGAAGGCGCAGTCGCCCTCGCCCAGCCGGACCTCGAGCCCGGTCTTCCAGCACGCGAAGAACCACACGGCGGTCTGCCAGTGCAGCGGCAGGTCCAGCAGCACCTTGTCGCCGGGCTGCGCGTCCAGCCCGTCCACCAGCAGGTTCGCGGTCTTGTCGACCCAGTTGTCGAAGGTCCGGCGGGAGAATTCGAGCCGCTCTCCGACCGCGTCGTCATAGAAGGTCACCAGGGGTGCGCTTCGCTTGAGCTCCATGCCCTGAGCTTAGGTTCCGGATCTTCATGCCGGCTTCACAGGTTCCACACCCGCCGACCGGTAGCCTGCTTCGTCGTATGAACCGAGAGACCGCCCTCGCCAGGCTCACGGTCGCGCCCGCGCTGCTCGTCGCCGCCTGGCTCGCCGTGAGCCTGCCGCTGTTGCTCGCCGGGATGTTCACCATCGGGCTGGCACTCGGGCTGTTCCTGCCCGTCGCCGCGGTCGTCCTGTCGGTCGGCTGCCGGGGCGGGGTGCGCAGGCCGCTCACGCCGTCGCCGGACGGGCTGCTGGGCTGGTGGCCGGTGCTCGGGCTGGTGCTGGTGACCGTGGCCTTCTTCGCCCTGCAGCTGGCCTACAACTCCGAGCAGATCATCGTCCGGCGGGATCCGGCGACCTACGCGCAGTTCACCGCCTGGCTCACCGAGCACGGCAGCCTGCCGATCTCCCAGAGCCTGCCGGCGTTCGGCGGCCCGGATCCGGCGCTGCGTTTCGACAGCCCCGCCTTCTACGTCGAGGGCGACTCGATCGTCCCGCAGTTCATGGCCGGGCTGCCGCTGCTGCTGGCCCTGGGCGGCTGGATCGGCGGCACGCAGGCCCTGCTGGGGATGGCCCCGTTGCTGGGCGCGTGCGCGGTCCTGTCGTTCGGCGGCCTGGTCGGGCGGCTGGTCGGCCCCAGCTGGGCCCCCGCCGGAGCGTTGGCGTTCGCGGTGTCATGGCCGGTCCTGTTCGTCTCGCGCTCCACCTACAGCGAGTCCGCCGCCCTGGTGCTGCTGCTGGGCGGCCTGTGCCTGATGCACGACGTGCGCGACCTCAAAGAGGGCAGGTCCCGGGCGTTCCTGGCCGGCCTGGCGCTGGGCCTGACCGTGCTCGTGCGGATCGACGGGCTCCGCGACATCCTGCCGGTCGTGGTGTTCGCGGGCCTGCTGTTCGCGCGACGGCGCAGAACCGGGATCCCGCTGTTCGCCGGGCTGGCCGTGGGCGCGGCGGCCGGCCTGGCCGAGGGCTTCACCCTCTCCGGGCCCTACTTCAGCTACCTCGGGGCGTCGCTGCGGCCCCTGCTCTACCTGTCGGTGGGCGTGCTGGCCCTCACCCTGCTGATGATCGTGGTGATGCGGTGGCGGCCGGCCGCGGTCCGGCGGCTGGAGGTGTCGGTGGGCAGCGGCCGGCTGCCCGACGCGGCGGCGGTGCTGACCGTGCTCCTGATGATCGCCTTCGCGGTCCGGCCGTACCTGCAGACCGTCCGGCGCGTCCCGGCGAGCGCCGAGGACTCGTTCAACTCGGGTTACATCGAGTCGATCCAGAAGGCCCTGGGGGTGCCCCTCGACGGGGCCCGCCAGTACACCGAGCTCTCGCTCTACTGGGTGGTCTGGTACCTCGGGGTGCCCGCGCTGCTCCTGGCCACGTTCGGGGCGGCGCTGCTGGTGCGACGGCTGCTGCGGCGCGGCTCACCCGAATGGCTCCTGCCGTACGCCGTGATCGTCTTCACCACCGTGATGACCCTGGTGCGTCCCGGGATCACCCCGGACCAGCCGTGGGCGTCGCGGCGGCTGGCCTCGGTGGTCGTGCCGGGCCTGCTGCTGTTCGCGCTGTGGGCGCTGGCCTGGGCGACGCGCCGGGTCCGGCGGTTGGGCTACGGCCGGGTGTCGACGTTCGTCTTCGCCTGTGCCGGGGCCGTGTCGCTGGTCGTCCCGATCGTGTGGACCTCGGCCGGCCTGATGTTCACCGCAGTCGAACAGGGCGAGGTCAGAGCGGTCCGGTCCCTGTGCCGGGAGCTCGGCCAGGGCAGCAGTGTGCTGATCGTCGAACGGGTCACCGCCGATCGCTTGTCCCCGGTGGTCCGGAACATGTGCGGGCTGCCCACGGCGCGGATGGATGGTGCCTCCCAGGCCGACGTCCAGCGCGTCGCCGCCCGGATCACCGCTGCCGGCCGCCGCCCCGTCATGCTCGGTGCCGGCCAGGCCGACGTCTCGCCCTACGGCATTCCCCGCCAGGTCATCGACCTGCGGACCCGGCAGGACGGCCACTCCCTGGAGACCCGCCCCAAGGGGACCTGGTCCCTCACCATCCCGGTCTGGCTGGCCGAACCCCTGACGCCCTAGCGCGGACGCCCCACTGGTGGGTTGGTGGGTGGACCCCGGTGGTCGAACAGGTCAGGTGGCGGTGTTGTCCTTGCAGAGGTTCCGCTCGCCGGCGTTGACGGTGTCCTCGATCTTGGGTGCGGCCAGGCCGCCGGCGGTTCCGCCGAGCCGGGTGTAGTCGGCTCCCAGGTAGAGGGCGACCTGGCCGGCGGCCACCTTGGGGCTCGCGACCGGCTCGGTGCCGGGGAAGAGCTTGCCGAGCTGGGCCGCCGCGGCCTCGCCGCCCTGGCCGTAGAGGATCACGGTCCTGGCGAGGGTGCCGTTCTTGTAGGTCGTCGTTGAGCCGAGCGAGGCCAGGTAGCTCTTGGCCGTCAGCTCGGTGACCGTCGTGCCGGCCAGGCCGATTCTGGACGTTCCGTTGTAGACCTTCACGTTGACCTTGGAGGGGGCGACCTTCGGCAGGGCCGCGGTGGGCTTGGCCGGGGCCTTCTCGGCCTTCGGCGGTTTGTTGTCGTGGGCGATGGCGCTGAACAGGGCCTGGGCCTTGTCCTCCTGCCAGAACAGCCGGCCGGCCCAGTCCTGGTGTGCGGTGCGCTCGGCGACGGTGGCATAGCGCCACGGGACCGTCACGAAATTGATCTTCTTGAGGTCGATGCCGGCCAGCTTGCCGGCGAGGTCGGCCATGGTGCCGACGGTGAAGCCCTCGTCGGTCTTGAGGGACTTGGTGGTGGCCTTGACGAAACCGAGCAGCTTGGCGGGGTCGGACAGCACGCCGCTGCTGGTGGCCTTCTGGATCACCGAGCTCATGAACTGCTGCTGCCGCTGGATCCGACCGACGTCGCCGCCGTCGCCCAGCGCGTGCCGGGTGCGCACCCAGCCCAGCGCGGTGTCGCCGTTGATGACCTGCGGGCCGGCCTTCTTGATCACGAGCTTGGCCTGCTTGTCGGCGAACGCCCGGGGGGCGCAGATCCGCACGCCACCGAGTGCGTTGACCATCGCCTTGAACCCGGTGAAGTCGACCTTGATGAAGTGGTCGATGTTGATCTGGGTGAGCGACTCGATGGTCCGCATCGTGCAGTACGGGCCGGCATAGGCGAACGCGGAGTTGATCATCCCGTAGTTGGCCGGGTGGACGGTGCCTGAGCTGTCCTTGCACTGCGGGATGTTGACCATGGAGTCGCGCGGGAAGCTCACGCCCATGGCCTGCTTGCCGCCCGCGGACAGGTGCAGCAGGATCGTGGTGTCCGACCGTTCGCCCTCGGGTCTGCCGTACTTGCTGTTGGCGCCCTCGCGGGTGTCCGAGCCCATGATCAGGATGTTCACCGAGCTGTTGAGCTTCTTGGGCTCCTTGACCGACGTGTCGTCAGGGTCGTTCGGGTCCTTCAGATGGTCGAGCGCGTTGGCGACGACGTCGTAGTAGACCGCGTAGGCGCCGAGGCTGCTGATCACCAGGATCGCGGAGAGCACGATCGAGACCCACCCGATGATCTTCCAGGTCCGGCCGTGACCTGAAGGTGTCTCTTCTTCCTGCATGACTCCGGGATCTCGGCTTGGGGACAGAGGGGTACATGGGGCTAGGCGACCGAATTGTGATGCTAGATGCATTGTTCAGTCAAGGTACGACCCGTTATAGGCGAGCACGTTACCTTCCGGGTATCGGCAGCGGGGCCCGCCGGGGCGGCTAACCTTGCTCGTCGTGAGCAATGTCAGCGCTGAGCAGCCATCCCCGCACGTCACGATCGTCCTGCCCTGCTACAACGAGCAGGACCACGTGATCGACGAGGTCAGGCGCATCTGCGCCGCGATGGACGCCAGCGGCCTGACCTACGAACTGCTCGCCTACGACGACTGCTCGACCGACGCGACGCTGGAGCGGCTGCAGAAGGCCGCACCCGACCACCCGCACATGCAGGTCGTCCCGCTCCACCACAACAGCGGATCGGGCACCATCCGCCGGATCGGCAGCCAGCGGGCCCGAGGCGAGATCGTGGCCTGGACCGACGCGGACATGACGTACCCGAACGAACGGATTCCCGAGCTGGTCCGGCTGCTCGACTCCGATCACACGGTCGACCAGGTCGTCGGGGCACGGATCACCGAAGAAGGCTCGCACAAACTGCTGCGGGTGCCTGCCAAATGGGTGATCCGTAAGATCGCCGAAAGACTCTCGGGTTCGAAGATCCCGGACCTCAACTCGGGCCTGCGCGCCTTCCGCAAGGACGTCGCCCGGCCCTACCTGCGGCTCCTGCCGCCCGGCTTCTCCTGCGTCACCACGATCACGCTCGCGTTCCTGTGCAACCAGCACGACGTGCGGTACGTGCCGATCGACTACGCCAAGCGGGCCGGGACCTCGAAGTTCCACTTCACCAAGGACGCCTACCGCTACATCCTGCAGGTCCTGCGGATGATCATGTACTTCAACCCGCTCAAGGTTCTCATGCCGCTGGCTCTGTGGCTGCTCGGCCTGTCGATCGTGAAGGGCATCGCCGACCAGTTCGTGCACAACCTCTTCTACTTCTCCAACAACACGATGCTGCTGTTCATGAGCGGGCTGCTGACGGCGTCCCTCGCCCTGCTCGCGGACCTGATCGTCCGCTCCCGGGTCGACTAGTGCGGATCGCGCTGATCGGGCCGACCTTCCCCTACAAGGGCGGCGGCGCGCACCACACCACCGCGCTGGCCCACCGGCTCGAGGCGGCCGGCCACGAGGTGGTCCTGGAGTCGTGGAGCGCGCAGTACCCCACGTTCCTCTACCCCGGCCGGCAGACGATCGAGGTCCCCGAGGGAGAGCCGTTCGGCAACACCCGCCGGGAGTTGTCCTGGAGGCGCCCGGACGGCTGGTTCCAGGCCGGGCGCAGGCTCAGGTCCTCCGACCTGGTCGTCCTCACCGTGCTGTCGTCCGTCCAGGTCCCGCCCTATCTGGGGATCCTCGCCGGGCTCAGCGGAGTCCCGACCGTCGCCCTGTGCCACAACGTGCTGCCGCACGAGACCAAGCCGTATGACCGGCCGCTGATCCGGGCCCTGCTCAGGCGGGTCGGCGGGGTGCTGGTGCACACCGC
>JBDSTJ010000346.1:0-7168 GCA_039928335.1 Streptosporangiaceae bacterium
GGAGGTCACCGGTGTACATGCTGTTTCCGGTCGCGGCGGCGGTCGCGGACGCCGACCCGTTGGAGGCCGTGCTCGCGGTCTTGTCGCTGCTGCACGCGGCGAGACCCAGTGCCATGGCGGCCCCGCCCGCGCCGAGCAGGAACCTCCGGCGTCCGGCCGACGGCGTGTCGCGGAGCTCCTCGGCGAGGTCCAGTGCCCGCGCGTTCATCTGCGGGATGCTCTCGCGGTGTGCCTCGTCGAGCTCCCTGGTCAGCGACGTGAGCTGCCCCTCGCTGATCGGCATCTCCCAGGTCCTGCGGCCGGCCGTCATTTCACAGCCCCTTCACTGGTCGGTGAGGCGAGCTTGGTCGGGTAGAACGCGACGGGGATCCCGACGCTGCCCGCCGCGGCCGGCAGCTTGGCCGGGTCGGTCGGGATCGCGATCAGCTCCGCCGCGCCGCCGGCGAGCAGGGCCTGCACGGCCAGGAGCACCGACCGGTGCTGGGCCTCCACCGGGGCGATGCTGCCGAACAGGTTGCGCAGTTCGGCGCTGCTGACCTGGCTGACGTTCCTGGTGTAGGTCTGGGCGGCGACGTCCTCAAGGGACAGCGCCAGCTTGACCACGCCGGCCGGGTTCTTGATGCCCGGCAGCGCCTTCTTGACGACTGCGGCGTACTTGGGGTCGACCCCGTTCTGCTCCTTGCCGCCCGCCTTGGTGACGGCGGAGTTGAAGGCCTTGGCGTGCGCCTGGTGCTGCGAGGTGGTCTTGGTGATGAACGCCGCCACCGTCTTGTTTCCGCTCTTGATGAACGGCAGGCCGGCCGCGGTCTTGTAGACCGAAACGGCCAGGTTCTCCAGCGACGCGGCGGTCTGCAGCGCCATCACGTCCGTGGAGGCGGCCACGGCCGTCCCCGCTCCCAGCAGGCTCGCACCGCCCGCGAATGCGCCGACCGTGGCGGCCCGGACCCAGCCCGACCCGCTTTCGGTCCCGCTTTCGGCCTCGGCCATGTCGGCCAGCGCGCTGTTGGTCATCCGTACGGCGTCGCTGTTGAGGTCTTCGGACTCCTCGATCAACCCCGCCAACAACCTGGTATCGATGAGCTGTTCGCTCATAGATCACTCTCCATGACTCTAGGTGTCTACAAGTAGTGATACTACGGTTACTAGGAGTGATGTTCGTTGAGGGGTGTCATTTTTCCGGTTCTGGCGTGGTCGCGCTCTCAGCTGGGCGGGGCCGGAACGGGATGGGCGGCCAGGGCCCTCGCCACGGCCGCCAGGTTGCTCGCCATCGCCCGCCCGGTCCTGGCGGCCCACTCGTGTCCCTTCTGGTCGTCGAGATAGTCCGGGCCGGGTCCGGGGCCCAGATGCCAGTAGGTCCAGGCCTGCCCGGGAATGGTGTAGCCGATGTCGGCGAGACCGCCGCTGATCTCGCCGATGACGTGGTGGGCACCGTCCTCGTTGCCGGTGACGACCACGCCCGCCACCCGGTTGTAGGCCACCGGCCGCCCGTCGTCGTCGGTCTCGGAGATCATCCCGTCCATCCGCTCCAGGACGCGCTGGGCGATCGACGAGGGCCGGCCGACCCAGGTCGGCGAGGCGACGACGAGGATCTGGGCGGCGAGGAGCTTGGCGTGCACCGAAGGCCAGGCGTCGCCCTCGCCCAGGTCGGTCTCCACCCCCGGCGGGACGTTCAGGTCGGCGATCCGCACCGACTCGACCGTGACGCCGCGCCCTTCCAACTCCTCGATCACCACGTCGGCGAGCGCCTGGGTGTTGGACGTTGCCGGTGATGCCTTGAGCGTGCAGTTCAGTACCACCGCGCGCAGTGGGATGTGTTCTGTCATGCGCGTGGACTGCCCGGGCCGAGTGGGCGGAAAACACCGCCGACCCCATGCTCGACCAGGGCTTTTACGAGATTTCAGGCAAAAAAGGATCAGCCCGCCGGATGTCCGGGCGTCATCTCCGTCACGCCCTGGAAGGACAGCGGGTCGGCCTCGGCTCCGATCATCAGATCGGCGGGCTCCAGCAGGAAACCCTGGTGGTCGCCCAGGTCGAAGCGGTCCAGTACCCGGCCGACCAGCCGCCGCGGTGCCTCGAGCAGCAACGGCACACCGCCCGGCCCCGGGCGCCAGGCGCAGTGGTCGAACTTTTCCACCTCGTCGCCGGTCTGCGACCCGAAGAGTTCCGCCAGCGTCTGCTGCTGGAGATCCAGAACGTGTACGGCCAGGAACGGCGCGGAGTACGCCACCTCGAAGGTGTGGTTCTGCCGGGAGAGGCACACCAGGAACCGGAAGGGCTCGATGCTCGCCTGGGTGGCGAAACCGACGAGGCACCCGGCCCGGTGTCCCGTCCCGGGATCCGCGGCCGTCACCACGAACATCGGATAGTCGAACCCCGCCACGAACCCGTCGAGCCCCGGGGGTGCGCTCATGCCGAGCCTCGCAGGCCGGAGGGGCGGACGTCATGGTCGCCGCGCTGCACCTCCACCACGAACCGCCGCCACACGGGCTGGGTGAAGGCGAGAGAAGGGCCGCCCGAGTCCTTGCTGTCCCGTACCAGGACGGTCCGGGTGATGCGGCCCTGCCGCTCCTGCCGAAGTCCGCTCGTCATGCTGTCGTCTCCCTGAGAGCGTAGGTAAAGCTCTCACCTTAGAGTGGTCCGGGCACCTTATTTTCCGTGCCTTAATCGAGCGAATCGGCTTAATACGGGCCCGGCATCTACTAGCGTTACCGGGGAGTTCGCACTTCTGATGCCCTCGGACACGAGCGGCCCGGCATGGCGAGTTCACTTGAAGCAATCACTCGACTACATTGAGCACTCTCGGCCGATCGCTTGCGATGAGGTCGTGCATACGTTGATTCCCTAAGGAACTGAGATGCCCGATTCGTACACTTTGATAACCATGTGGCGTAAAAGTGTACGGAGCAGTTCGGGTGGCTGTGTTGAAGTGGCACTCGCCGAGGTCGTGCCGGACGACGGGCTGGCTGCGGACGGCTCACCCGATCAGGTCTGATCGGGTCTTGCGGCGGCCTCCATCTCTTCGGCGATCCTCCCGATGAGCTCCAGTGATTGCTCCGGCGAAAGTACGAGCCTCCTGATGTTCTCGAACGCGTCGCGGTAGTCGGCGACCCGGGAGTCACGTGCGCCGATCGTCACGTCCGAGGAGCGCGCGTCCTCCAGGTAGAGGATGTCGCTGAGTCCGTTGTCGAAGCTGAGCACCGTGAACCCGCCTCGGAGCCCGAAGTGGGCGCCGCGTGCGAAGGGGATCACCTCCAGCAGAACCTCCGGCCGCTCCGCCAGCTCGAGGAGATGACGGAGCTGGCGCGGCATGATGTCGGCGTCCCGTTGTGAGCCGACCCTGCGCCGCACGGCTGCTTCGTCCAGGATGTAGTGCTGTTCCGGCGGATCCCGGTCGAGGACCTCGTACTGCCGCTGCATGCGTACGTCGACCACGATCTCGGATTCGCTCTCGTCCGGGATGAACTCGATCGTGAGAGCCCGCGCGTAGTCTTCGGTCTGGAGCTGGCCGGGGACGAGGAGCGGCTCGAACAACCGGATGAAGGTGGCGCCGGTCTCGTAGCCAAGATAGGTGAGATAGCCGGGTTCGAGATCGTTGCGGTAGACCGTCCACCAGCCACGGGCCTTGGCCCCGCGGGCGTACTCCACCAGTCTCTCGATCCGGTCGCTGTCGTCCAATCCGTAGTAGCGCAGCAGCGACCGCAGGTCCGAGACGGAGATGCCGACGTTGGCGCCCTCGATTCTGATCAGTTTGGACGGTGACCAGTCCAACGCGGCGGCGACCTCCTCCTGGGTCTTTCCCGACTCTCGGCGGATCGTCTGCAGTTCATCGGTGAGGAGTGCCCGCTGCACCACCGGCCCTGGATTCGAACTCATGCCCACTCCCGCCGTGTGTACCGGGTCGGCTGAGCACGGGAACGTGGCGCTCTGCTGCCTGGCTTTGCGCCCAGGTTAAATCAGCAAGGGGCTGAGACGCCATAAGACTATCGGCAAGGTGGCGGGCGGATAGTAAGACGACGTCCGCATTGCGAGGCAGGGCCGTGACTCTGCGTGTCAATAACCGAAACGATCAAAGGGAATGGGTCCCTTGCGGACGGCTGGTTTCCGTGACTGAGGTTATCCAGAAGGCCGGGCATGCCCATGGGCGCTCTGGTACTCGACGCTCGCGCACAGAGCCATGAGGCAGATCAGCGCCACCCAGAACACCGCCTGGGTCGGAACACCGAGCACGCGGGCCAGCAGGGTGGTTCCGGCGCACACCAGCCATCCCGCGAAAGCGATACGGAAGGCCTGCCGGGCCTGCGGGCCCGATGCCGGCTCCGGCCCGTCCGACGGTCCGCGGGTACGGCCCACCGGTGGCAGCCACAGATCTGCGCGTACAGTCGGGCTTGACGGCTCCGTCACCGTCAGGTCCGTGTGAATCATCTCCTGCATGGGATGCCTGGTCGCTTTCCAAGGTCCGGATGCGCGCCCGTGTTCGCTTCGTCAACGGCCTTGTCCTCACGATAACTTGATCGTTAACTCGCAGTAGCCAGGTCATTGATCGCTTGTTGTCCGGTGGCCACAAGACTTTTACTGATACGTCAGCCCGTCACCTAGCAAAATGAATCCGGACACATCGCCTGTGCGCCACTCGGAATATGGCGCAAGAGCCTGCGGGGACGGTTCCAGCGGCACCCGGACCGCCCCGTGCCGAGGCCGAGGCCGAGGAGATGGAGCACCTCCGCCTCTTCCGAGCGTGGGATGCCTCTGTCACGGCCTGATAACCCGAGGCCCGGGGTTGTGGTCACGACCGCATATCCCGGCGTCGTGAGACAGGACACAGTTCAGGACGTCACCTCTCTACCCGGAGTCCCACCCCCAGGAGTCCCCGATGCGTTCCGTCCCGTCGTTGTCCCGAGCCGGGCTGGCGCTGCCGTTGGCTGCCGCCCTCGTCCTGTCCTCCTTCACCCTGTCCTCCTTCACCGCCCCCGCGCACGCCGACGAACCGCCCGCCGGGTCCGTCGTCCCCGACCTGGACCCGTTCTACACCGCGCCCGCGAACATCTCCGCCTTCCAGCCGGGCCAGATCGTGGCCAGCCGGAAGATCGCCCCGAAGGTCGGCGATCTCGGCACGAAGGCCGACGTCTGGCAGATCTCCTACCGCAGCAACGACTCCCACCATGCCGCTCAGCTCGTGGTAACCAGCCTGATCGTGCCGAAGAAGGCCTGGACGGGCACCGGGCCACGGCCGGTCGTGTCGGTGCAGGCCCCCGAGGACGCCACCGGAACCCAGTGCGCGCCCTCCTACGGACTGTCGTCGGGCAGCGTCCTCGCCGCGTGGCCCGCGGTCGTGTCCAACCCTCTGCTCGACCAGGGCTGGGCCGTCGCCATGCCCGACCACGAGGGCCCCAAGTCGGTGTTCATGGGCGGACCGCAGGCCGCGCATGCCGTCCTCGACGGCATCCGCGCGGTGCGGAACTTCACCGCAGCCCCCGGTATCGGCAGGGACAACCCCTGGACGCTCAACGGCTACTCCGGCGGGGCCAACGCCACCGGCTGGGCCGCCGAGGTGCAGCCCGCCTACGCGCCGGAGATCGTGCTGAAGGGGGCCGCGATGGGCGGCACCCCAGCCGACCCCGAGGCCGTCGCCCGCTCCCTGGACGGCGGGGTCTTCTCCGGGTTCGAAGCGGCCGCCGCGGCCAGCCTCGCCACCGAGTTCCCCGAGATGAACATCGACCCGATCCTGAACGACGTGGGCCGCAAGGCGATTGCCGACGCCCGGGGCAAGTGCCTGACCGACCTGCTGAGCAAGTTCGCGTTCAAGAAGCTGTCGGCCTACAGCACCGTCGCCGACCCGCTGGCCGTGCCGTCGGTCAGGGCCGTACTGAGGATCAACACGATGGGCAGCGCCGCACCCACCGCGCCGATCTTCAACTACCACGCCAACACCGACGAGATCGTGCCCGTCCGGCAGGCCGACCAACTCGTCAAGGACTGGTGCACCAAGGGCGCGACCGTCCAGACCACCCGCGCGGCGATCGGCGAGCACGCCCTGGAGATGGTCTTCAAGAGCGACCAGGTCGTGGCGTTCCTGGCCGACCGCTACGCCGGCAAGCCCCCGAAGAACACCTGCTGACCGCTGACCCGCCGCACTCGGCAGGGCACGCCGCGATGATTCGGCCACAGAAAGAGCCCCACCGGTGGCGGGTGGGGCTCTTCCTGGTGGAGCTCTTCTGAGGGAGGTCAGTCGTCGCCGGGCCAGGAACCTGTGACTTTGCGGACATCCTGAGCGCCGGCGCGCTGAACCGCCGCGCGGACCAGGCCGAAGACGGCACCCTGGAGGGTGGCGGCGATGAGGATCTGCCGCCAGTTGAAGTCCTGGTCGTCAGGCCGGGGCGGTTCGTCCTGGCCGGAGGCCTTCTGCCAGATCAGGGCGAACACCTTGCCGGCGAGCATCCCACCCAGGCTGCCGAACAGCAGTGACAAGCCGCGGTAGATCATGACGTGCTCGCCGAGGATCGCCGGCTGACCTGGTAGGCGACGGCCGCGGCGGCTACCGCGACCAGCACGGAGGCGACGCCTCCGAGTCGGCGAGGGGTGGCCTCGGGCGTCGCGGCGGCGACGTTCCGGCCCTGCTGACGAGCCTGCTTGACGGCCTTCTTCGCAGCCCGGCGGCTCGTCTTCACCGCCTGCTCGACCTGGTCGTTGGTACGGGCGGCCTCACCGTACTCCACGGCCAGATCGGTGGCGCGGTCCCAGGCCTGCCGGGTGACGTCGGCGGTCTTCTCCCATCGGGTCTGCGGCCGGTTGCGACGACGCCGCACCGCCCAGACCAGCACGGCCAGCGCCGTGGCACCGGCTGCGACCGCGCCACCACCCCTGACCTTGCCCGCGTTCTGCGGGTCCTGGATCGCCTGCCTGGCCTGCTCGGCCGACTCCTGGACCTTTGCCTTCACCTCAACCACTTTTGCCTTCACATCAACGGGTGCCTGGTCGATCTGCTCGGGCATCCTGTCCCGCGGCGTCGCGGCGACCGGGACATCCCCCGGGCTGGGAATCGACGCGGGACCGGTGTATTCGGTGCTCATCGGCGTGCTCTCTCCTTGGCCTCGGTGACGTCCTGACGGCGCCCGGTGGTTCTCTTCTGCCATGTCGTACCTGTTCCCCCAGCAAGGGACTCAAACAACCC
>JBDSTJ010000347.1:0-4010 GCA_039928335.1 Streptosporangiaceae bacterium
GGAGCCGGGAACGCTGCCAGTCTGCCGACCGTGCGGAAGTCACGCGTTCAGCTTCGCAAGAAGAACCCGGCGGGGCCGGCGCATCGTTGGCTTCGGAACCAGGTATTTGCCCAGGTCAATAGCACAATAGGGATCTTTCATACCAAGACACGCCCGGGACCGCGCATCCTGGGGGGAAGCATCTGGCTCGGGCGGCCCGAGCCCGGTAGTGTGCCCGTTATGGAGCTTCAGGTCTCGACTGTGTCTCAGGCAGGTCACGTCGTCGTCACCGCCGTCGGTGAACTCGACCTGTACACCGCGCCCCGCCTGCAGACGGCACTCGCCGCACTGCTCCGCGACGAGGTGGAGCGGGTCGTCGTCGATCTGTCGGGTGTCGAATTCTGCGACTCGACCGGCATGAACGTGCTGCTTTCCGGCATGAAGCGGGTCAAGGAACGCGGTGGTGTCTTCGAGCTGGCCGCGCCGCGGCCGGCCGTCCAACGCATTCTGCAGGTCACAGGCCTCGACACGGTGTTCACCGTGCACGCCACCGTGCCCGTGTTCGACCGGCCGGCCATCGACGCCAGGTAGCGGGGCGCGATTTCACCGCTTCGCACTACGATCGCTGACATGCCCGACGACGAGAGCACGGAGACGGCTGCCGGAACGGCGGTCGTCATCCCGGCCAAGGACGAACAGGACCGCATCGGCCTGACGGTCACGGCGGCACTCAAGCTGCCCGGTGTCGATCTGGTCATGGTGGTCGACGACGGATCCATCGACCGGACCGCCGAGCTCGCCGAGCAGGCCGGCGCCTCGGTCGTGCGGCACGCCCGCAACCGGGGCAAGGGCGCGGCGATGGAGAGCGGGGCCGAAGCCGTACGGCTGCTCGACGTCAGGGACGCGGTACCGGCCCGGAACCTGCTCTTCCTCGACGCCGACCTGGCCGAGACCGCCCAGGAGGCCGCGCCGCTGATCGAACCGGTGCGGCGGGGCGACGCCGACATGACGGTCGCGGTGTTCGCGTCGCTGGTCAAGCTCGGCGGGCACGGGCTTGTCGTCAGGCTGTCGCGCAACGGCATCCACCGGGCCACCGGGTTCGAGGCGACCCAGCCGCTCAACGGGCAGCGCTGCCTGACCCGCGCGGCCTTCGCTGCCGCGCTGCCACTGGCCAAGGGTTTCGGGGTCGAGACCGCGCTGACGATCGACCTGCTGCGCAGGGACTTCCGGGTGCTCGAGGTCGAGGTGCCGCTGGCTCATCGGGCGACCGGGTCGGATCTGCGTGGCCAGGTCCACCGGGCCCGCCAGTTCCGGGACGTGGCGAGGGCGCTGGCGAGCCGCCGCAGCCGTGCGAGCTGAGCCCAGGGCCACCGCCGGACTCGCCGGAGTCCTGCTCAGCCTCGGCTGTTTCCTGACCGTCGCCCTGTGTGGTCCGTCCGCGATGCAGCCCCGGCTGCCGGGACGGGGCGCTCCCTGGTCGTTCCAGGCTGAACCGTCCCCGTATCTGGTCATCGCGGTGACCGCCGCGGGCATGCTGGCGGGCACGTTCGGGCTGGCGATGTGCCTGCTCGCGGTCCGGCGCGGCTGGCGGCCGGACCCGCGTCCGCTGCTGGTGGCGGGGCTGGTGTGCACGGCCGTGTTCGCGGTGCTGCCGCCGGTCGGCTCCGCCGATCACCTGAACTACGCCGGGTACGGGCACATGGTCGTGACCGGGCATGACCCCTATACGACGACCGCGACCGGGCTGGGCGACGAGCCGTACGGCCGGGCGATCCAGGAGTGGCGGGACGCGCCGTCGATCTACGGGCCGATCATCACGGCCCAGCAGGCCCTGGCCGCCCGGATCGGCGGCGACTCCGTGCGCGCCACGGTCCTGGCGCTGTCGCTCACGAACGCGCTCGCCTTCGCGGCGGTCGCCCTGCTGCTGTACTTCCGCACCGGGGATCCGCAGGCCCGGCTGCGTTCGGTGCTCCTGTGGACCCTCAACCCGCTGCTGCTCTTCCCGCTGGTCTCCGGGGCCCACAACGACGTGCTGGGGATCGCGGCGGCGGTCCTGGCCCTGACCTTGTTCTCGTGCACGTTCACGTTCACGCTGTGGCGGACTCTGGCGACCGGAGTGGTGCTCGGGGCGGCGGTCGCGATGAAGTTCCCGGCTGCGGTCGTCGGTGCGGGACCGGCCTGGGCGATCCTGCGTCGGCGTGGGGACCGGTGGCCGCTGCTGCTGGGCGCCTTGTTCGGCGGGGCCGCGCTGGTCGCGCTGGTGGCCTTCGGCACGGTCAGCGGCCATGCCTTCGACCAGGTCAGGAGGGCCGCGGACCGGGTCTCGCTGGCCACCCCGTCGCATCTGGTCGCCGGCCCCGGCGGGGGCGTGTTCGGGTTCGACGCGCCCCGGACCGCCGTGACGATCGGGTCGCTGGCCGTGCTCGTCTGCCTGGTGTGGCTGCTCGCGCGGGCGCTGCCCGGCGAGGAGGGAGTGCGCGTGTCGGCCGCGCTGGTCCTGGCCTGGCTGTTCGCGGCGTCCTATGCCCTGCCCTGGTATGACGGGCTCGGCTGGGCGGTGCTGGTGTTCCTGCCCTGGTCCCGGTTCGACTGGCTGCTGCTCGCGCGGACCGCGGCCCTCAGCCTGGCCTACCTGCCGGCGCGCAGATCCGATGTGATCGGGCTGCCCGGCGATCTGCTCTGGCTGGAGCGGGACCTGCGCTCGGACGTCATGCCGTTCGTGCTGACGGCTCTGCTCGGGGCCGTGGTGTGGACGTGTCTGCGTCGTCCAGCTCCAGAGCCCGTACGCACGCAGCCAGCACCAGCGGAATCGCGACGGTGAAGACCAGGGCGGGGATCTCCACGCCGGAGTCGTTCATCAGCATCCCGACGATCGCGAGGGTCAGCCCGGCCATCAACGCGGGCCGCAGCGACCTGCTCTGCTGGTAGGCCCGTTCCAGCGCGGCCGCCCGCCAGCTCAGCGGCCGGGCCAGCACCAGGTACAGGAAGAGCAGCGCGCCGATGGCGACGACGGTGAACGGCCAGTAGCCGAAGCTGTGCAGCATTGCCCCGAACTTGCGGCCGACGACCCCCCAGGCCTCGCCGGCGACCAGTTGGTCCCAGAACTTGCCGAGGTGGGTCTGCTCGGCCCGCAGCGAGTCCGCGAAGGCCATGGCCAGCACGATCACGGCCCCGGCCAGAGCGGTCACGCCCAGCTTGAGGACCGAGATCCGCCTCCCGGCGATCTGCAGGGCCAGGACCACGGTGCCCAGGACGATCGCGATGACGCCGCCGAAGTCGCTGCCCCAGCCCGGCGCGCCGTCGATGATCATCGCGACCAGGCCGACCGCGCACACGACGGCGACCCGGAGCCGGACCCGGGACGCCGGCAGCAGCTCGGTCAACCAGGCCGCGGTGAGGATCGAGGCGATCGCGAACACCGCGAACGCCATGTTGCCGAAGCCGTAGAACCGGCCGGCGACCAGCGCGGTGTAGCCCATGAAGGCGTTCAACTGCAGGTCCGAGCCGGAGACCGCGTCGTAGCCCAGGACCACCGCGGTGATCGCGGCGATGACCAGGCCCGGCCCGGTCAGGGTGCGTCGCCACGGCCCGGCCAGGGACACGGCCGTGACCAGGGCGGCCGCGCCCAGGACCGAGGCGAGCAGGGCGGGGGCGGCGTGGTCGGCCCGCCACCACGGCACGAGGTTGGCCAGGAAGGTCGCGACCGGGGTCGCGCCGCCGAGCAGTGCCACGATCCGGGTCCCGCCCAGGATTTTGGCCCGGCGGGCCGTACCCCACCGGCGGCGCAGGGTGACCGCGGCGAAGCCGTACAGCAGGAGCTGCCCGGCGAAGAGCGCGACGAAGAACACCCCGCCCATCCGCCGGATCGCACCGGCGGCCACGTCCGCGTCGTTCAGGTCGGTGACCTTCGTGCCGGCCCGGTCGTCGGAGGGCACCGACCGCCACGGTGAGCCGATGGCCTCCGTGGGCTGGTCGAGCGCCAGCCCGTGCAGGACCGCCGAGGTCAGGTCGGTGAGGGTCACCAGGCCGTC
>JBDSTJ010000348.1:0-10425 GCA_039928335.1 Streptosporangiaceae bacterium
GAGAATCAGGCAGCTCGTTGCCTATGCAGATCGGCCACGCGTCTTGGCTAGGGCGTCGAGGGCGGTTTCGTTGGCGTCGGGGAGGGTGTGGAGGTAGCGCTCGGTGGTGGCGATTGAGGAGTGGCCAAGGCGTTCCTTGACTACCTGGAGGTCGGCGCCGCCGGCTAGGAGCCAGGAGGCGTGGGCGTGGCGGAGGTCGCGCATGGTGGGGCGGAAGTCCAGGCCGGCGGCGTCGGTGGTGGGGTTCCAGATGTGGCGGCGGAACCAGTCGCAGGAGATGTGGCCGTCGGTGTCCCGGGTGCGGGGTTGGCGGGGGTCGTCCTTGCCGGTGGTGCGACGGGAGGAGCGATAGAGGGCTATGGCGGTCTTGCAGTAGTCGCAGCGGCATTGGCCAGCGGTGTAGGCGCTGAGGGTGCCGTGTTTGTAGGTGCGGCCCTTGGCGTTGGGGGTGGTCATGCCGAGGGTGTCGGGGTCTGGGAGGTCTTCGGGGCGGCGGCGGACTCGGGGCTGGGTCTGTTCGGACATCCTGAAGAGCAGGTCGGCGGCGGTCAGGGAGTTCGCCTGGATGTGGTCGTCGAGCTTGGCGACGATCTGGGGGCTGAGTTTGAGGCGCCGGTACTCCTTGTCCTTCGGGTAGTCCTTCACCAGGAACCGGCCGCCCGTCGGGTGGAACCTGGGGTTGACCTCGACGACGGCGCGGCTGACGGTGAGGATGCGCGACGACCTGTTGAGGTCCTTGACGCGGAGTTCGGTGAGTTCGCCCCAGCGGAGACCGCTTTCGATCTCGGTCTCGACCAGCAACCGATGCATGGGGTCGGGCAGGGCACGCCAGACGTCGTCGAACTGTTCTGGGGTGAGGATCTGCAGGGGCTTGCGCGCGACATGCGGGGTGCGGACGCCGCGGACGGGGTGGATGAAGGTGACCTGGTCGTCCAGGGCGGTGGTGAAGATGGCGCTGAGGAGGATCTTGTTGTAGCGGATCGTCACGGGCTTCATCCCAGAGCCTTTGAGCTTCACGATCCAGGCGCGGATGTGTTCGGGGAGGATCTCGGCCATCTTCATGTCGCCGAACTCGGGGATCAGGTGCTTGTGGATCGAGTACGTGTAGGACTGGAGGGTGCTGGCCTCGACGTGGTGGTTGGGGAGCCAGGAGTCCAGGACGTAGGTGCGGAAGGGTTGGCGGCCGCGGGCGGGATCGCCTACGCGGCCTTCGGAGACTTTGACCTCGGCGCGTTGCCAGGCCTTGTCGGATTCCTTGCGGCTGGAGAAGGTGCCGGCTGACTTCTCCTTGCCTTTGATGTCCAAGTAGTAGGCGGTGTAGCGGGTCTTGCCGTCAGTGCCGGTTCGGGGTCGGGAGTGGCCCATGCGGATCACCTCAGATTCTTGATCGTTTGACCGTCATCTGACCGTGGATCATGAATCAGCGATCAGTCTTGACCGTCAGCGCTCGACACCTAAGATAGCGTTTCACCTGGGGTTTTACCCAGAAAACGCAACACCACTCGAACCCCTGTTTGAAGGAAATAACGCGTTCGGGACGAAGAGGTCGCAGGTTCAAATCCTGTCACCCCGACAAGAGTTTCCCGAGGTCAGAGGCCGGTTCCCAGTCATATGGGAACCGGCCTCTGATGCTTTCTAGGCTATGCCTGACTAGAGGCTCGGATCTGGCCGCTCAACGATCTTGTCCATAGCCAGCGCACCGCTCTGGATCACCGGCCTGATCTGGTGCAGGTAGACCGTCTCCGTGACTGCCGTGCTGCTGTGTCCGGCGAGCTGGGCTATCGGCTGCCTTCTGCAACGGTTTCGCCAGGCGACACCAAGACGTTCCCTCCGACAGGCCATACGAACGGTTATGATTTAAGTGTTCGTATGGATGCCTGGAAGGAACGCTTATGGCCGAGTACATAGCTCAGACCTGGCAGGGCTCTCCAAACGCAGCTACCCGCGCCGAGCGCAAATCTTGCCCGTTCGAGGCATACGTACCAGATGCCCTCCTGGACCGGCCTCTTGAGCTTTCGGCCCAGCGGGCAGCGGACATCGCTGACGTCGAACGCCAGGTCGTGGAGCTCAACTCGGTCGACAGCGGGCTCGTCAGCCTCGAAGCGCTCGCCAGGCTCCTGCTACGCGCCGAGGCTGTTGCCAGCTCCTTCATCGAAGGTCTGCAGATCAACGTTCGTCGGCTGGCGAAAGCAGACGTCGCCGAACACACCGGTATCGAATCCCGCGATGACACGGCGCACGCCGTGCTGGGAAACATCAGAGCCATGGAGTCGGCCCTCGACCTGGCGAACGCCCCCACGGTAGGTGTCGCAGACGTCCTCGCGGTCCATCGACGGCTTCTTGCGGGCACCCGTGACGAACACTTCGGCGGAGTGATCCGCACAGAACAGAACTGGGTCGGCGGCACAGGCATGTCACCCTGCACCGCCGCCTATGTTCCGCCGCCGCCGGAGCTGGTTCCCGACCTCCTCGAAGACCTCTGCGCCTACATCTCCAATGATGATCACCCGGTCCTCGTCCAGGCCGCACTGGCCCACGCACAGTTCGAGACCATCCACCCGTTCGCGGACGGCAACGGACGCACCGGCAGGGCACTGATCCACCTGATCCTTCGACGACGCGGCCTCGCACCCAGGTTCGTCCCACCGATCAGCCTGATCCTGGCCTCACACGCCGACGCCTACATCGCGGCCCTCACCGCCTACCGATACGAAGGCCTCGCCACCACGCCCGAAGCCCAGGAACGCATGGGTGCCTGCATCGACAGGTTCGTCGCCGACACCGCCAGAGCCTGCACCGATACCGAACGCTTCAGCGCCGAGCTGGGCAAGCTGGAAGTCCACTGGCGTGAACGACTCGGCAAGGTCCGCGCCGGCTCATCAGTTGATCTCCTCCTCAGCGCGCTGCCTTCGGCGCCGGTCATCACGGTCGGGACAGCCGCCGAACTCATCGGCCGGTCAGCACAACGAGCGGGCGACGCCGTGAATCTCCTCGTCGCAGCGGGCATTCTCAAACAGACCACGATCGGACGACGAAATCGCGCCTTTGAGGCTCCCGAACTCGTCAGCGCCGTGACCGGATTCGAACGCGCCCTCGCGAGCCCGCTCGGCGATACCCGCCAAGCGCCCCCCATCCGGCCTGTCCCCTATCGAGAGCTGAACCGCGGGTAGGCGTCCGTCCCCGAAAGCCATACGAACACTTGGCCATCAAGCCTTCGTATGACTTGCCATAACCAACCTGGCAGTCGCTCTGACCGGGAACGGGTCGTGATTCCTGCGCTGTGGCGCGTGCGTACACGCTGCCCTGAGGTCAGGGCGCTCGGAATGTTTGCCGTCGTTTGACCCTTAATGTGCGGGGCACAGACGTGCCGACTCTGAGGAGGGCGGCCGATGACGCCGAGTGTGACGCGGAAGGCGCGACGGGCCGGGCGGCAGGCCGCGGGGCACAGCCTGTTCCACACGCTCTCCCGCGCGGGACTGGCGACCCACGGGGTCATCTACCTGATGATCGGATGGCTCGCATTCCGGATCGGGCTGGGCAACGGCGGGGCGCAGGCGGACAAGAAGGGCGCGCTGCAGACCGTCGTCGACAACCCCGGCGGCATGGTCATGCTGTGGCTGCTGGTGGTGGGATTCGCCGGGATGGCGCTGTGGCGGTGCTCGGAGGCGCTGTACGGCGAGCCGGTGCCGGACGGGAACAAGCCGACCAGGCGGCTGGCCTCGCTCGCCCGCGCTGTGATCTACACCGCGCTCTTCATCAGCGCGCTCAAGTACGCGCTGGGCCACGGCGGCAAGGGCAGCGACGAGCAGTCCAAGAGCTTCACCAGCGAGGCGATGGCCGAGCCCGGCGGGCGCTGGCTGGTCCTCGCCGTCGGCCTGGGCTTCCTCGCCCACGGCGTCGAGAGCATCCTCAGCGCCGTGCGCCACAAGTTCCTGGAGGAACTGCGCACAGCGCAGATGAGCCCGAGGGTCCGTACTGCCGTCAAGATGCTCGGCGTGATCGGCACAAGCGCCCGCGGCCTGGTCTTCGCCGGGATCGGCGTCTTCATCGCGCACGCGGCGATCACCTTCGACGCCGACAAGGCCAAGGGCCTGGACGGCACCCTGCGCGAACTGGCCGACACACCGGCAGGCCCGTGGCTCCTGGTCGCCGTCGCCCTCGGCCTGGTGCTCTACGGCGCCTACAACTTCTGCGAGGTCCGCTGGCGCAGGGTCGAGGCGGTCCGCTCCTGACGAGCGCCGAGGTCGGAACAGCGAGCGCGCCCCGTGGCGGCGCAGTTGCTGGCCGTCGCCACGTGCGACCTGGATCAGCGCTCGACGTCGTAGACCAGCGTGAGGATCCCGTTGGAGTAGCTCTCCGACTCCCGCAGCGTCAGCATGTGCTTGTCCCGGTCGGCCCGGCCGAACAGGCTCTTGCCCGCTAGATCACGGCCGCTGCCGCCGTCTTGGACGGAACGACAACTGGTCCACCGCCGGGGCGTCAGGTCTGGCGTAACAGGTCGGGGGTCTGATCATGGGGAAGGCGTACGCTGCGGTGAGCGTCAAAACTTACGCGGAGCCGGTTGAGCGGCCCCGGGGTCTGCACATCCTCGTCACCTCAGGTGTGCGGTACGCCGATAGTCGGATCCACGTCATCCCGGAACAGCTCGTCGAAGTCGTCGGCCCAGCCACCGGCACGGCCGAGCTGCCCCTTCACCTCGATTGGTCAGAGCAGCACAGCGACGACCCGGGTGACCCGGCACAAGCAGCAACCCAGCCTCCTGCCCCAGCCCGGCTCGCCACACCGATCAGGACACCGGACGGCCGCCGGGCGTCCAGCGGTGGACCTCGATCGAACCGTAGCGGCCGTCCGTCAGGATCGATCGGGCAGCGTCGTGGGAAGAAGCGCGCAGCAGAGCGCCCGTACCGAGCCAGTCGGTACCATCGTCGGACAGCAACGGACCATAGGTGATCAGCGAGGACGAATCGCGGGGAAGTTCCAGGTCGGCGGCCTCTCCGGCGCCGAGACCGACGACCAGATAGCCGTCCTCGACCTCCAGATAGCCCTCCGCGTCCCGCTCCATCGGGTGGTCCCACATCGTCCGTCCCAGCACGTTCTGCCAGCGCCGCAGCAGAACGTCCCGGTGGACACCGGCCTGATAGCCGGGCTCATCGAACGCGAACGCCCGCGCCGCCGCCGCATCCGGCAGCCCGAGAACATGCACGCTCCCGGTCGACCCGTCCTCGGCATGGGTCGGCCCCCGAGCGATCATCGTCTCCGCGAACCCGTCCATGTACGACCAGTGCCGCTCCCCCAACTGCTCGCGCAGTTCCCGCGCGCCCGCCCGGTCCCGGTGACAGCAAAAGAACTCCATGCCCCAGTCTTAGCGGATCGAGATGATGGTCAGGGCCATAACGAACGCGTCAGCGGACGCCGATCAGGGCGTCGTACAACGTGCTCGTCGACTCGGAGACCAGGGTGTAGCGGCCGTTCGCCGCGTGGAGTGCGATCTTGTTGGCGAGGTCGTCGACGTCGAACCCGCCCAGCCGCTTCTTCTCGCCGGTGGCCAGGTCGACGGCCGTCAGGGACGGGGTGGCACCGTCGTCGCCGAGCACCACCAGGTTTGCGCCGTCAACGGCCAGTGTCTCCAGGCCGTGGTCGAGCTTCGTCAGCCACATCCGCTGGCCGTCGCCGAGCCGGAACGCGGTGACGCCGTCGTCGTACCCGACCCGGGTCGCACCGACGATCATCCCGCCGGTGATCACGAAGTCGTGGCGAGGGGTCGCCTCGAACCCGTTCGTGCTGAGCGTCAGATCGTGGTCGTCGCTCGCGGTGTAGGAGACGACGGCGTGTCCCGACGCGTCGAAGCTCTGGACCGTCGTGCGGCCGCGCGCGCCGGTCTCCCGCACTTTCATCACCGCCGGGGAGGCGGAGTAGAGCTCGACGCTGGCGAACGATCCCGCGGCCGAGACGGGCGTCCGCCACCGGACCCGCCCGGACACGGGGTCGAACGCCACGGCCTTCGGAAGCTCGCCTGAGCAGTTCAGCAGCGCGACGATCTGGTCGGGGCCGCTCGCCACCTGGTCGTACCTGCAGAGGCTACCGGGTGCCTCGGACGTCCAGCTGGCCCCGCCGTCAACGAGGGACAGGGCCGTCAACTTCCCCAGGCTCTCGCGGATCACGACTGTGCCGCCGCCCTCCGCGACGACCCCGTCCGCGCTACCGGTATGGGGCGGGATGTCCTTCGTCCACTTCGTCCGCCCGGACGCGAGGTCGACGGCGGCGAAGTGACCGCACGGCTTGTCCTCAGGGCCGTAGGCGATGACGCCGACACCCGAGCCGGCTGTCCGGCTCATCCCGCACAGGACGTCCGGACGGGGGATGTCGAACACCCACTTCGGCGCGCCGGTCGCCTGATCGAAGGCGAACAGGCCGTCGACCCGTGCCCGGACGGCCACGGTGTCGGTGAACCAGAAGCCCTCGGCGTCCACCCCGCCCCTGGCGCGCGGGACGGTCCACGCCACATCGAGCGTCCTACCGTGCCCCCAGTCGAAGATGACGATGCCCGGATAGACGCCGAGCAGGACGAGCACCGCCCCGCCGGTGCAGCCGACCGTCCGCCCGACCGTCCTGACACCCCACAGCGCGAGCGGGACGAGGACGAAGAGCGGGACGAACGACAGGAAGAACAGCTTCCCCGATCCCTCGGGGCAGGCTCCACGGCCCGCACCCCTCGAGGAGCTCCCGCACCCCCCGCCGGACTCGACGATCACCGCCTTGAACACCAGGAACAGGATTGTCGCGGCGACGCCGACAGCCACCATCGCGACCGACCCGACCAGATAGCCCTGGACCTTCGACCCGCGCCGCCGCGGCACCGCGTCCTCGACCGGAGTACCCATCACCCTCACGCTCCTCATCCGCCCCAGAGCATGACAGTGCAGATCATCTATTTCTCGACCTTCCGGACACGCTTTCGCAACCCTGCGGCCCGCCCTGGACCTGGGAACTGCGACCGGGAGAGACTCCTTCCCGAACGCCGTCCTGCGGAGGAAGGCCCGCAGCCAGACCGTGCGATGGGCGGGTGGGACGGCATCCACAGGAGAGGTGAGACCTATGACGCACCACAGCAGGTTGTACAAGGTCGTGGTCGACGTGCCGGAGAGCGATTTCGACCGGGAGGCGGAGTTCTGGGAGGGAGCCCTGGGCACACCGCTGGTCACGTTGGAGAAGCATCCGGAGTACCGGGCGGCCCTGTTGCACGGCCAGGAGTTCGCGCTGCTGGTTCAGCGGTTGGATGTCGGCTCCGCCCGGGTGCACCTGGACATCCACACCGACGATCTGGAGGCAGAGGTCGCCAGGCTGGAGCGACTGGGGGCCACGCGGTTGGGCAAGGTGGACTTCTGGTGGGTCATGCAGGACCCCGTGGGCCTGCCCCTCTGCGTTCTCCCCGACCTGCCGGGAGAACTGGACGACACCAACTCCACTCGCTGGGACTGACTCACGCCCCTGCGGAACACCTCAGTCCGGTGCCATGCAAGGTTGGTGCTCGTCGATCCCTTGGCTGGGGAGGTTGAACCGTCTACCGGTGAGCGCATGGACCTGGGCACGAGTGTTGGGCAACGAGCTCACCCGGGAAGCGTTCGCCCCCGATCTGGACGGGCGCTGTCCGCCCCTGGAGTTCGTCAGGGTTCTACTTCCCGACCACATGGAAGAACAAGAACTTCGCCTTTATGACCTGCCGAACCTCTACCGCCCTCACAGAGCGTGAAAGGCGTTCATGGTGCTGCCGCCCGGCACCCTGGACCACGTAAGGGGAGGTGGCAGACCGTCCAGTTGCCCGGCAGGGCGCTCAGGCCCGAGAGGTTCGGGGCCAGCCGTGGGGTGGGCGCGCTGCCCCGTCTTGACCGCCCCGTCCTCGATGAAGACCTCGTGAAGCTCCCGCACGCTCCTGACCTGGGTGATGTGCGAGTTCTTCCCCCCGAGTCCGTACTCACCAATATCACCGTTCGGTGAATCCTGGCCAGAGAAGTGAGAGTCTCCTCCCTTGGGCAGCTCGCCGAAGCCCTGCTGACCTGCGGGGCGCAGCGTTTACGGGGCGGTGGGGCCAAGAGGGGCATCCGATGCGGACACCGGATTCGGGCTTGGTTCCTTCAGCTCGATGAACACGGTGTGGGTGTCGGTGCTGCCGGTGTTGTGTCCGGTGTGCTCCTGTGCGGCGAGCCATCGCACCTCCCCGGCCGGCAGCGCGACATCGGCCTGGCGACCACCCGAGGAGACCTGCCGACGGAAGGCACTCAACGTGACCATGACGCTGTCGGGGTGCCAGTGCGGATGGGTCATGTCGCCGGGGCAGTCGCGGTACTCCAGCACGCGGACCCGGTCGTTCTCGAAGATCACCTTGTAGAGCTGCGGATCGGTTGCGACGGGATCGTTGCTGCTCATGGGCCACCTGGCTCTGGTCGGTGAAGCGAAAGCCAATATGGGACTACGGTACCATGATGGTGATGCCAGTACCGTATGAGCACACCGGACGCACCCAGCAGAAGTCACGAACCCGACACGCACTCGTCACCGCCACCCGGGAACTGCTCGCCCAAGGACAGTCACCCAGGGTCGAAGACGCCGCCGAACACGCCGGAATCTCCCGCACCACGGCATACCGCTACTTCCCGAACCAGCGCAGCCTGCTCCTGGCAGCCCACCCCCAGATCTCCCCCGACACTCTGCTCCCCACCGACGCACCACAAGACCCCAGCGCCCGCCTCGACGCCTTCATGACGGCCTTCACCAGCTACAACTTCGACTGGGAACCCCAACTACGAACCTCACTACGGCTGTCGCTGGAACCCAACAGCCCACCCACAGCCCTACGCCAGGGCCGCGCCATCGCCTGGATCGAAGCCGCCCTCGAACCGGTCAGCCGCGTCCGCCCCGACCTCGACCTCCACCAGCTCGCCATCGCCATCCGCTCCGCGACCGGCATCGAATCCCTCATCTGGCTCATCGACATCGCCGGCCAAACACCTGACCAGGCCGCCCAGACCGTGCGCCGCACCGCCCACGCCCTCCTCGACGCCGCGCTCGCCGACGGCTGACCCACGCGGTACAGGCTCGGCCGCGCGTCGAACCGCCCGCGATCTGCGCTTCTTGCGCAAGCCTGCGGCGGCACGAGAATAGACGCCCACGATGAGACGATCAGCGACTCGGCCTTCACCCAGATCACGACGCCCACGAAGGTCACTCCGGTCCGCCACAGCGCCGACCCGGTGAATGCCGCGGTTCGGTCGACGGCTACTTCATCAGTCAGGATCAGGCGGGCGGTCAGACCGGCTATTCCGAATGTAAGACTGGGCATCATGACAGTGGCCGTAGCTCTCGCCGCCACGGCCCTGGCTGGCTGCTCATCAGGCACAGAAGCGAAGCCGCCTCCCCGCCCTCTGACGAGCACGAGTTCCAAGGAAACGTCCCCGACGGGGCTGAATGTGGTGGTTCCTAAAGGGTCGGCGCATGGCAGATGTGACCAATAGTCTCGGTGGAGACCCAGAGCCCTCTACCAAGCGATGGGTAGTGCTCTGAGTCCGCGGATCATCACGCCGTCCTTCCACTGCAGGTCCGCATCGGGAACCGCGAGATCGAACTCGGGGAGCCGGTCCAGGAGTCCTGCCAGGGCGGTCTGCAGCTCCATCCGTGCCAGCTGGGCGCCGATGCAGAAGTGGGGGCCGTAGCCGAAGGCGAGGTGGGACCTGGCGTCGCGTTCGAGGTCGAGCCGCTCGGGGTCGGTGAAGACGCTCTCGTCGCGGTTCGCCGACGGGCGGGCCACCAACACGACGTCACCCTCCCGGATCCGGGTTCCCGACAACTCGAGATCCGTCTTCGCCACCCGGGGCATCGTCACGCTGCTGTTGTTCAGCGGGACGAACCTCAGCAGCTCCTCGACAGCCTGTGGAATGAGCCCGGGACGCTCACGCAGCGACCGCAGCTGGTCGGGGTGACGGAGCAGCACATAGGTGAAGTTCGCTATCTGGCCAGCGGTCGTCTCGTGCCCCGCGACCAGCAGACCCACCCCGAGGTTCACCAACTCCCGCTCGCTCAGCTCATAACCATCGTCCCGGGCCTGGATCAACGCACTGAGAAGATCCTCCCGGGGTTCGGCACGGCGTTCCCCGACGAGACCGGTCAAATAGGCGTCCAGCTCACCAGCTGCCTGCCGGATCTGCAGCCCGGTGTGGGCAGTCGTCGAGACGAAAGCGTCGGACCAGGAGCGGAAACGGCCATGGTCGGCGAAGGGCACACCGAGCAGCTCGCAGATGACCTTCTGAGGTGACCCCCGGAATGTGGACACAGGGGTTTATGCGATGAGTGTGAGCTTAGCGGTCTCGTGGTGTTGCTGTTCGAACTCCAGCGGTGAGAGATACGACAGGGCGCTGTGGCGCCGGCGGGCGT
>JBDSTJ010000349.1:0-7575 GCA_039928335.1 Streptosporangiaceae bacterium
TAGCTGCCCTTGTAGCCCATGAACCACGAGACCGGCTTGCCCTGCGCGTCGGTCCCCGTCGCCACGACCGCGCCGTCATAGGCCTTGGGGTTCTGGGCCAGATGCATCTTCGCGCCGGCCTTCATCATCGTCTTGAGCCCGTTGTAGGCGTTGGTGCCCAGGAAGCGCTGGTTGACCGCCGTGGTGGGATCCGGGTTGAGGATCACCCCGGGCTCGTGCCAGGTCGCGTTCTGGATCGCCCCGGCGGCCAGTGCCATCGTGAGCGGGCTGACCCGCACGTCACCGAGCCCGACCGCGGTCTCGGCGCGGGCCGCGTCGGTGATCGGAGTGATGCCCGAAGCCTGGAAATGCGGCACCTGCGACATGTCCCACTGCAGGTCAAGACCGAACTTCTTCATCGCGGTCGCGAAGTCGGTGACCGGCAGCGAACCGCCGAGCCGGGCGAAGGCCGTGCTGCAGCCCCGGGCCAGGTTGAGGCTCAGGTTGGACTTGGGCGCGGGGTTGGCGGTGAAGTCCTGGCCGCCGACCGAGGCCGTGGCTTCGCACGGCTGGTTGTCGGTGACCGAACCGCCGCTCCCCAGCAGCGACGAGGCGATGATCGGCGAGAAGGTCATCCCGGGCCCGTACTCGCCCTCGAACGCGACGTTCTTGGTCCCGGTGAGGTAGTTGGCCGCGGCCAGTACCGACCCGGTCTGCCCCTCGACGGTGACCAGCGAGCCGGGCAGGCCGAACTTCTTCAGGGTCCGCTCTGCCCTGGCCTGGAAGTCGGCCGCGATGGTGGTGGTGACGGTCCTGGCCTGGCGCGCGGCCGGGTCCTCGTTGACCTTGACCAGGCCGGGGTTCTCCGCGAGCGGCGCGCCCTTCTGCTTGCCCGCCGCGTTGATCGCGATGACCTTGACCGTCGGCACGCCGGCGAGACGGCGCTGGAACAGCAGTTGGAGCCCGGAGGACCCCACGGTGTCGCCCGGCTGGTACGGGGCGCCGACCTTGCTGAGGAGGTCGGACGTCGCGGGGGCGACGCTGCCGATCAGTTCTCTGGCCTGCAACGGCTCCTGGGGCAGGTCCTTGATCTGCAGGACCAGGCCGGGCACCTGCTGGAGCTGGGCGACCACGGCCTGGTTCGCGTCGGGCACCGTGGCCAACTGGAGGAAGTCCAGCGGCGGCGCCGACAGGATCCGGCCCTTGAGCCGGGCCGCGTCCTGCTTGGTGGCCTGGTTGAGGCCCTTGACCGTCGCGTCGATGTCCCTGATCTGTCCGGGGATGACCCCGACGAGGTCGGTCTTGACGTTCTTGAGCAGCGGGCGGCCGGACCGGTCGAGGATCATCTTGCGTTCGGGGTACTCGGTGATGACACCGAGCCGGTCGCCTTCGCGGAGCGAGGGATGGATCACCGCGGGGCTCCACACGACCTTCCACCTGCCGTCGATCCGCTTCAGCGGCAGCAGCCCGCCATAACTCCACAGGGCCCCGTTCTCACCGAGGTCGATCCGGACCTGGAACCGGGCCTGGGCCTGTTCGCCCTGTCGGTCGATCCGGCCCTCCTGCTTGGCGCCGGGCGCCGCGGTGGAGCCGCCGTTGGTCACCGTGCCCTTGAGGGACAGGTGCAGGGAGGCCGCGTCGAGCTGCTCGTTGACGCCCCGGAGGGCCGCGGCGACCTTCGCGCGGTCGCCGGTGGTGTGCTTGGCGGCCGCGTCGTAGTTCTTGACCTGCCAGGCGACCAGGAAGTTCTTGACGGCAGAGAACGGCGACTGCTCGGCGCAGGCGGAGACCGTGGTCCCGGCGAGCACGAGGCCGACGGAGGCGGCGACGATCCTGCGGGCCTTGTTCAACAACTCAACGACCTCGGTTCCGGCTGCGCAGGGTCCGAGCGATCTCCCGGTCCGAGTCCCGCTTCGCGATGGTCTGCCGCTTGTCGTGGGACTTCTTGCCCCGCGCCAGGCCGATCTCCACCTTCACCCTGCCGTCCTTGAAATACAGGCTCAATGGGATCAACGTCAATCCGGGCTCGGACGTCTCTTTGATGATCTTGTTGATCTCGCGCCGGTTCAGCAGCAGTTTGCGGGTGCGCTTGGCCGTGTGGTTGGTCCAGTTGCCCTGCAGGTACTCCGGGATGTGAATGTTGTAGAGCCACATCTCGCCGTGCGCGTCGACCGCCGCGTAGCCGTCAACCAGCGACGCGCGGCCCATCCGCAACGACTTGACCTCGGTCCCGGTGAGGACCATCCCGGCCTCCCAGGTGTCCTGGATGAGGTAGTCATAGCGCGCTTTCTTGTTCTGGGCGATGAACTTCTGCCCCTGCTCACGCGGCACTGCTCGCTCCCGACCCTTCGTCCTTACCTGTGGCCCGTCAGGCCGTTCAGCACATCCACCGCGCGTCTCTTCGAATCCCCCGGCACCGGAACCTGAACGTCAGGCTCGATGCCGACCCCTTCGAGGTTACGGCCGCCCGGCGTCTGGTAGCGACCCACGGTCAGCTCGACCGCCGAGCCGTCCGCCAGCCGGACCGGCTCCTGCACCGTGCCCTTGCCGAACGTACGAGATCCTACGATCACCGCACGGTCCCGGTCGCGCAGGGAGCCCGCAACGATCTCAGCGGCGCTCGCGGTGCCCCCGTCCACCAGAACGACGAGCGGGGTGTTGTCGTCCCCCGGCTCGGTCACCCTGAGCAGCTCGGGCGGGGTGCCGCGCTTCTCGTAGGTGACCACCGGACCATCGGTGAGGAACGCCGACGCGGTGTCCACGGCCTCGTCGAGAAGTCCCCCGGGGTTGCCCCGCAGATCCAGGATGACCCCGGCGGACCGGGCCGGCACCGCCGCCCGGACCTTCGCGCCGGATCCCCGAGTGAACACCGCGACCCGGATGAACGTCACCTTATTTTCGGTCTGCACGGTGACGTCGCTCGGCTCGGGGTCGGCGCTGACCCGCTTGCTCTCCCCGTTGAGCCATCGGGAGAAGTCGCCGTAGTCGGCCGCCGGGTAGTACCGGGCCCACGGGTCGCCCAGCCGCTTGAGCATCGCGGTGATCGCGGCCTCACGCAGCGCCGACCTGGTCACCGGGTCGGCCGCCGCGCCGGCGATCCGGTCGGTGGCCTCCTCCAGCACGCCCTGCGGGTGTGCGGCGGGCTCATAGGTCGTCCTGGCCGGCTCCGCGGACATGGCGAAGCCCAGGCCATAGGCGAACAGAAGCGCGACGGCGCCCACCGTCACACGTAGCACACGACCCGGGCTGGTCATCCGAGCAGTTTAGACCGGCAGGCGGCCAGTGCGTGTTACCCGGACAAAAACCATCACCAGTCGGGTCACCGAGCGTCTCGGGGCACGACCTAGATCTTGAGGTAGCGCCGCAGGGTGAGGAACGAGGCGCCCGCGCACAGCAGCACACCGACCGCGATCGAGAAGATGATGACACCGCCGACCTGGGTCCAGCTGAGCTTGGTGGTGAGCTGGAGCGAGGCCTCGAGCTGGCCGATCAGAAGGATCTTGCTGCCGACCAGGAGCACCGCCGCGATCAGGCCGCCGACCAGGCCGGCGATCGCGCCCTCCAAAATGAACGGCAGCTGGATGTACATGTTGGACGCGCCCACCAGGCGCATGATGCCGGTCTCACGGCGTCGGTTGAAGGCCGACAGCCGGACGGTGTTGCCGATCAGCAAAATCGCGGCGAACACCTGGATCATGGCGAGGAAGAGGGCCGCCCACTGCAGGCCGTTGAGGATCTTGAAGAGCTTGTCGAGCAGCTCCCGCTCGTTGACGACCTGGTCGACGCCGCGCATGTTCTCCGCGACACTGATCACGTCACCGAACTTCTTGGCGTCCTTGAGGCCCACCCGGAAGGAGTCGGGAATGTCGCCGACCTTGGTCGCGTTGACGAAGCCGGGAGTCTTGGCGAAGTTGCCCTGGAAGCGGGTGAACGCCTCCTGCTGGTTCTCGTACACGACGCTTTTGACGTTGGCGAGACTCTTGAGCTTCGACTGAAGGAGGTCCTTCTCCGCCTGGGAGGCGTCCTTCTTCTTGCAGTCGGGGTTCGCGGTGCTCTTGGCGACGCACAGGAAGATCGAGACCTCGACCTTGTCGTACCAGTAGCTCTTGGACCCGTCGACCTGCTTGCGGATCAGCATGCCCGTGCCGAACAGGGCCATGGCGATCGCGACGGTGACGACCAGCGAGATCGTCATCGTCAGGTTCCGGCGCAGGCCGATCCAGATCTCCTGGAGGACAAAGTGCATTCTCATATGTCAGATCCTCAGTAAGCCTGGCCGTAGACACCACGGGACTGGTCGCGGACGACACGACCGTCTTCGAGCTCCACGACGCGCTTGCGGAAGGCGTCGACGATCGCGGCGTCGTGTGTGGCCATGACCACGGTGGTGCCGGTTCGGTTGATCCGGTCGAGCACCTTCATGATGCCGATGGACGTGGCCGGGTCGATGTTTCCCGTCGGCTCGTCGGCCAGCAGGATCATCGGCCGGTTCACGAAGGCGCGGGCGATCGCGACGCGCTGCTGTTCGCCGCCCGACAACTCATCGGGCATCCGGTGCTGTTTGCCCTCGAGGCCGACGAGGTCGATGACCTCGGGGACGACCTTGGTGATGAACCGGCGGGGCTTGCCGATCACTTCGAGGGCGAACGCGACGTTCTCGAAGACGTTCTTGTTGGGGAGCAGCCGGAAGTCCTGGAAGACGCAGCCGATCCGGCGCCGCAGGTGCGGCACCTTCCAGTTGTTCAGCTTGTTGAGGTCCTTGCCAGCCACGTAGACATGGCCCTGCGACGGCCTCTCCTCTTTGAGGACGAGGCGCAGGAAGGTGGACTTACCTGATCCCGAAGGTCCGACCAGGAACACGAACTCGCCCTTCTCGACAGCGACGTTGCAGTGCTGGAGAGCGGGGCGGTTCTGGTTCGGATAGACCTTGGTGACGTTGTCGAAATTAATCACGGCTGCATCACGGTGCGCCAGTCTAGGGGTTGATGGGCCACGGTGTCCCCCTCGCGTTCTCGTCCTGCTGTCGGGTAGCCACCCTGCCGGGCCGTTCCGGGTTGGCAGTCCGGTTGGCCTTGTCGCAGTCTAGAGGGGAGACTGGCATGGATAGTCCGTGTTCCGGACATCACTTCTGGAGCAGGAACGACGGTCTGTGCAGGTTCGTTAACGGTATGCGGGCTGAGCTGGATCGCCGACCGCAAGATCGCAAGATCGCGAAAGCACGAGACGAGGAGGCCGCGCATGAGCTGTGATCACTTGATCTGCGCCAACTGCGCGGGACCGGTCGAAGAAGGCCGCTGCGCCAGTTGCCGGGCCGCCCGGGCCGAGCTCCACCAGCACGGGATCAGCTCCCAGCAGGCCCTGATCCTGGCGGCCCTGGTATTGATCCTCGCGATGTCGGTGCTGCTCCCCCACCTGGCCTAGGGCTCCAGTGCTCAGGGAGACACCGGCTTAGTCCTGTTCGGCGGCCTCGCCCTTGCGGAGCCAGCGGATCTCGGCCTCGATGAAGTCGTCGATCCAGCCGTCGAGGACCCGCTCGGGGTTGCCCTCTTCGTGCAGGGTCCGCAGGTCCTTGACCATCTGGTAGGGGTGGACCACATAGCTGCGGATCTGGGTGCCCCAGGAGCTGGTGCCCTCGCCGCGCAGCTTGTTGAGTTCGTCGGTCTCCTCCTGGCGCTTGCGCTCCAGCAACTTGGCCTGCAAAACGTTCATGGCCGAGGCCCGGTTCTGCAGCTGCGACCGCTCGTTCTGGCAGGAGACCACGATGCCGGACGGCAGGTGGGTGATCCGGACGGCGGAGTCGGTCGTGTTGACGCCCTGCCCGCCGGGCCCGGAGGACCGGTACACGTCCACCCTCAGGTCGTCCTCGTCGATCTCGACGTGGTCGCTCTGCTCGACGACGGGAACGACGTCCACACCGGCGAAACAGGTCTGCCGGCGGCCCTGGTTGTCATAGGCCGAGATCCGGACCATCCGGTGGGTGCCGTGCTCGCCGCGGAGCGTACCGTAGGCGTAGGGGGCCTTGACCGCGAACGTGGTCGACTTGATGCCGGCCTCCTCCGCGAACGAGGTCTCGTAGATCTCGGTGGAATAACCGTGCCGCTCGGCCCAGCGCAGGTACATCCGCTGGAGCTGCTGGGCGAAGGCCGCGGCGTCGACGCCGCCCGCCTGCGAGTTGATCGTGACGAGCGCCTCACGGGCGTCGTACTCGCCGGACATCAGGGTGCGGACCTCGAGGATCTGTACTTCCTTGCGGAGCTTGTCGAGCTCGGTGTCGGCCTCGGCGCGGGTGTCGGCGTCGTCCTCCTCCGCGGCCATCTCGAACAGGACCCCGAGGTCCTCGATCCGGCTGCGCAGCCCGCCGACCTTGTTGAGCTCGCTCTCGAGCGTGGACAGCCGCCGGGTCACGTGCTGGGCGTGCTCCTGGTCGCTCCACAGGTCGGGGTCGGCCACCTCGTCCCGCAACTCGGCGATGTCACGGCTCATGGTGTCGAGATCCATCACCGCCTCGATGCCGGTGAGGGTCGAGGTGAGCTCCTTGAGCTGATCCGCTGGGTCGATGGCTGCCACGTAGGTGAGCTTATCGGTTGAACACGGCCGGCTGATCGCCTGGACCGGGCGGCACTGCCCCGGCTGTCGACCATGGCAGAATCAACCGATATAACGCACGTGCATGTGCAAGAAACTGGGGGCACCGTGAGAACGACCGTGGCGATCACGGGCGCCCTTGCCCTGGTCATGGTGACCGGTTGTGCCAGGGAACAGCCGTCCAGGACCGTGCCCGCCCGGCCGATCGCGGCCGTGACGACCATGGTCGACCTGGCGCTGACCCCCGCCACCAGTGCGGATGCCTTCCGCCGGTGGGCCGCCAACGACGACGTCGCCAGAGCGGCCGGGGACGAACGGCTGGGCATGGCGTGGGCCGACGACGGCCAGGTCCAGGTGACCGCGTCGGAGTTCCGGCAGGCCAAGCTCGCCGGCACGGCCGTGACCCGTTTCACCTACGGCAGACCAAGGCTGTACGTGCCGCGCCAGGCCGGTTATCCGCGCTGGTTCGTGGCGGAGGTCGACCGGAACGGCCAGGACACCCTGATGGCGTTCACCAAACGCGCCGAGGGCTCCCGGTTCAGGCTGAGCATGGCCGCGGCGGTCGCCAAGGGCGCGAAGATCCCGGCGGTGGCCACCGGCCCCGAGGGCTACGCGTTCGCGCTGACTCCGCACGACCAGGGCCTGCTGATCCAGCCGACCCTGGTGGCCTCGCTGCAGGCCGCCATCGCGGAGGAGGGCACCAAGAGCTACTCCACCAAGGTCATGCGGCCCGGTCCGTACACGACGGGCTATTTCGAGAGCGCCCAGAAGGCCGCCAGGAAGGCCGGCAAGGAAGGGCTGCTGCACGATGCGGGCTTCAACGGCACCGCCCTGCCGGTGTTCCCGCTGCGGACCCAGGACGGCGGGGCCCTGGTGCTGTACGGGCTGAGCCGCGCCGTGTCGACCACGATCAAAACGCCCGGCAAAGGCCACCTGGTGCTGCCGCCGGAAGCCGCCCACCTGCTCGCCGGCCCGCTGACCGGCACCGAACTCCAGGTGTATGAGAACCTC
>JBDSTJ010000350.1:0-16256 GCA_039928335.1 Streptosporangiaceae bacterium
CATGTTCGGCGGTGCCGTCTCCCTCCTCATCGACTCGCTCGCCAAGGACACGCCCCTGCGCTGGCCCTACCTCACCGGATTCACGCTCCTCGGCCTGGCTCTGTCCGGCAGCGGAGCCTGGCTGCTCGGATCGGCCCGGGCCGGAGTCGGCCTGTCGCTGGCCGCCACCGACCCGCAGGGAGACCCGGGCCGATACCAGAGCGACGCGGACGACTTCGCCCAGTACGGGGCCGCCCACTTCCTGTTCCACACCACAGTCCAAGCCCAGGTCGTCGCACCCGCAGACCTTCGTGAACTCCACAACCGCCTCGACTCGGCCGTTCACACCCTCAACAGAGCCGAGCCACGCGCACGAACAGTCGGTCTGCTCTTCACCGGCCGCCACGAGGTCGGCTTTCACGTAGGCGGCCGCCTACGCCCCTCAAGCCGCCGCTTCGACCTCTACTTCCCCACCGGCGGCACTGGCGACTCCCATTTCCCCGCCGTTCGCCTCGCCGCGGCGCCGTCCGCCGAGCCCCGCCCGCTGGAACTGCGCCTGGCCACCGACGCGGACTTCGCCCCCATCACTCTCCAGGACCTCACTGGCAGATTCACCACCGGCACCTGCCTGGCTCTGGCGGTCAATGTCGTCAGCCCGGCCGGCAATGCCACCTTCGCCGCGCAGATCCTGCAATCCGCCCGTGCCGAAGGAGCCGCAGCGGTCGTCGTCGCCGAGCTCCCCGCTGGTTCCACCCACCCGATGCCGACGACCACGCACGAGTTCGAGTCGACCGTCGCCGCGATAGCCGCCGTCGCCGCCGCGATGCCCGCCGCCCCCGGCCTGCTCTACCTGCGCGCACCCGTCATCATCGCCGTCGCCCTCGGCCGCTACCTCCACAATGCCGGCTGGATCCCCATGCGCCACGACCGCGCCACCTCGACCTACGAACGCTTCCTCGCCTGACCATCGACCGTGCTCCAGCCCAGCGAAAGTCGACCTCAACCTGCCGCGCCACGCTCCTGTCGGCATTGGTCAGGCGGGTCGCTCATCAGGAGCCCGTCGCCAGCACGGCAAGTATGCGGAGCAGTCTTCGCCACCATGGCGTCCGGATCGCTCGATGTGAGTGGTTGCGCGAAGTGATCGGTTCTGTAGCTCCTTGGTGGAGTTCTGTCTCCGACGACCTCAGCTCGGATCCACTCGCAGCCGCTTCGGTCTCCAATCTGGGAAGACGCAGCTCTGTCAGGCTGGCGTGGAGTTGAGCCGGAGTCGTTGCTTCCAGGAGCTGGTACGAGCCGACGCGGTCACGGGTCAGCGCTCGCCACCGTCCGCTGTACTCGCCATGCCAGATCGATGCCGAGGGGAATTCCCTCCGTAGCCGGGCGAGTACCCAGTCCGGGTCCAGGTCCACCGCCGCCCATGGAATCGGCGCTGCCGCGTTGAACCGGCGTGGCCTGTCGAGCACCGAGCAGCCGTACAGCATGAGCTGCGCCTCCTGGCTCGCACCGGCCCTTGGCACCGACCTCCGGGTCCTACGATCGTTCATGGGTCAGACCTCCGCGTCTGATCAAGGCCTCGGCCGGTGCTCCAACACCGTGTCCGGGGCCGCCGGAACTCCTTCTGTGCAGCACGGCGGCGCGGACCACTTCCGCGCTCCGCAGGACCCGCGTCGGAGCCGACCACGCCGCCGTGGTCCGCGATCTATCTGCCGGCCGGCGGTTCGAGTTCGAACCAGACGTTCCTGCCACCGTTCGGCAAGAACGTCACGCCCCATCGGGTGGCCAGCTCGTCCAGGATCTGCAATCCCCTCCCGCCTTCGCTGGTGCAGGTCGGGTCGTACGCGCCGATCTCCGGGGAGCTGGCAGATCCGTTGTCGGCCACCTCGACCCGGACGAGATTCCCGTTTCGGCCCGCTCCGAAGACGACCTCGCCGTCGGTATAGCGCAGGGCGTTGACGACCAGCTCGTTGCTGAGCAGCACCGTGTCGTCAACGACGGCCTCGTCGAGGTCTCCCAGCTGCTCTCTGAGCCAGCGACGGGCATGTCTCGCGCTGATCAGTTCGCCGGGCAGGACCACTCGGCTGAGGGCCTGGGCAGCCGAGTTCATCGCGGCGCTTACGGCCGATGACTTGATTCCAGACACGCTGACCACCCCGAGAAGATAGTTACCGCTCGTGTTGCTCCGTACTCCTATAGTTAACCCTAGTACTCACTCCCATTTAGTGGTTACCACAAGGATCATGGCCGGGTCCGGCCTCGCCGGGGCCGAGCGCTGCTTAACGGATGGGACTCTTGAGCCATGACGACCCCTACCTACATCCCGTCAGTCCGGGCACGGCGGGTCGCCCGAATCCTCAGAGACCTGCGCGACCAGGCCAAGATGAGCCAGACTGCGGTCGCCGGGCGGTTCGGCTGGAGCCAGCAGAAAGTCGGCGCGATCGAGTCCGCCCGCAACAAGGTCTCCGAACACGACGCCGCCCTGCTCCTCGACCTGTTCGGCGTCACCAGCCCAGACCGCGAAGCGACCCTCGCCCTCGTCCGAGAAGCCGACCAGCGAAACTGGTGGACCGACTACGTCGGAGTACTCAGCGGACCCTACGTCGCCCTCGAAGACGCCGCCGACCAGATCCTCAACTGGGCACCGCTCGTCATCCCCGGCCTCCTGCAGACCACCGACTACGCCCGCGAGATCATCTCAGCAGGACGCCCCGGAGCCAGCACGGACCTCGACCAGAGACTGCGCGCCAGACTCGCCCGACAGACCGTACTCGTCCGCGACCAGGACCCGCCGAACCTGCACGTAGTCCTCGACGAAGCCGTCATCCGCCGGCCCATCGGCGGTCCCGACGTCATCCGCGCCCAACTCCGCAGACTCCTGTCCGAGATCGACCGCACCAACGTGACCATCCAGGTCCTGCCCTTCAACGCCGGAACCCACTCCGGCCTCGACGGATCGGTGATCGTCCTGAAATTCGCCGAACCACTCGACCCCGACGTCGCCTTCGTCGAAGGCATGATGGGCGGCGTCTACCTCGAAAACCCCCACCAAGTCACCCGCTGTAGCCTGGCATTCGAGCGACTGACCGAAGCAGCCCTCACCCCACACGACTCAGCGGCACTGATCGAGGCCGCCGCGAAGAAGTAAGGTCCAACACCACATGACCGCCCCCCACGACCTCCCCCAACCGGCCTTCCGCAAGAGCAGCCACAGCGGAGACGCGGACAACTGCGTCGAAATCGCACTCAGCCCCCACGGCACAGTGGCCGTACGGGACTCCAAGAACCCCGACCACCCGGCACTCGCTCTCACACCGATCGCATGGAGATCCTTCACTCTCGGGGTCAGGAGCACATGGCGACGGACCAGAGGGATCATCGAATCGTGACCCGTCCGAAGGGTTCCGCTGGGAAGCGCGTCCCGCACGACGTCCTCTGGCAGAGATTCGGCACCTGTTCTCCGAGAACGACGGCCTCTCCGGTACCCGCGTGCCCGTCCTGGTCGTGCTGTGCACAAACCGCGTCCGCGTCCTCGACTCCCGCCGTCATGCGGGGAGCCGCCGCGACCTTCACGTTCACCCGTCCCGACGAACGGCAGCGCCATATCGTCCTGGCCGACGCGTTGCAGGGCATCGCCGTACGCCCGGACACGATCGGCAAACTTGTTCAGCTCACCGGCCCCTCGCAAACCGGCCCGGCTACACCTTCTCCGACCTCCCTCAGCGGCTGATCCCGACCGCCATCCTCCAGGCCTTTCCCGACGAGCCCGTCCGGAACGAGCATCTGCCTACCCTGGCCAACGAGCTCGCCCCCAGCCCGGTCTTCGCCGAGGGGTCCTGATGAGCACGCTGCCCACCCCGGGCCCCAGCGGAGTCCGCATCGCCGACGACAAGTACCAGTGGACGCAAGTCTGGACAGGATGCCTAGACCTGCTCCGCGACGCCGTCAACGCTGCGTCCAACCCGATCGTCGCGATCGGGGAGGAAGTCGATGGCGTCGGCAACCTGGACGACGTCGTCCTGTACCGCGCAAACCCCCCGCACACCTACGCCCAGGTGAAGTATGCCGTCGACAGCAGTAGCCCGGTCAACGAGAGCTACCTGACCGAGCGTAGCGACGCCGATGTCCGATGCTCGCCACAGGGCTGGGCCCAGACGACGCCGCCATCTGGGCAGGTGCCGATTGGGTCGCCGGATAGGTCCGCGACAGCCCCGCAAGCTGACTCTCGCCATGATCGCCAAGCCGCCGACTCTCTGAACCTCCACGCCGGCCCCGACCGGGCCAGCGTCGATCGCCACGCTCGTCCCCAACGAGACTGCCGACCGCGGCGGACCTCATAGCGGACTGCGAGAGATGGGCGTCAGTCGTGATCACGTTCGGGCCCACGGTCAAAGTGACGATCTAACGATCAAAGGCCATGATCACTACTTCTGATCATGACCTTGACCTGCCAAAACACTGGAGCGAGTGACGGGAATCGAACCCGCACCACCAGCTTGGGAATCATCGGCATCCAGGCCCTCAGAGCCCCTGACCAGCGGATCGACCTACCCGCGAGTGACCCCCATTGACCCCTGTTCACCCTGGCTAATGGCATGCTAAAGGCACGCGGCAGCCCATTTTCTTCAAGCAAGCAGCCCTGGGGCGGATCATCTCAAGGTGGACGGCGTCTCCGGGCCACGAACGCGTGGTAAACGGCGGAGCGGTCAACGCCGTCAGCTGTTTTGTTCGAGCTTCAGCCCGCCCAGGTTACGTCGACGACCACGACGGCAAGGATGTCGTCTCGTACCGAGAACTGGAAGAAGCCCTGGTCGCGGTCGCCGAACATCGCCCACCTGTCTGTGCGGTCGACGCCCTGCTGATTGCTCACCACGGCGTCGTACGGGTCCTCGCACACCCGGCCGACGCGACGGGCCAGGGCGGTCAGCGCCTCAACCGGGAAACCACCGAGCTGTGCGACGGCACGCGGAGCCAACTCTGGACGGTAGGTCACTCTCGGCGGTGGAGCTCGGCCGCGATCGCCTCATCGAACGGCACGGACCGCAAGGTGCCGGCCTTGAACGCGGCCACGTCGGCATCCACCGACTCGCGGTAGCCGGGCTGGGTAAACGTCCAGGCGATATGAGCCCAGCCCTTCAGCACACGGGTCAGCTCTTTGTAACCAGCGGGCTCCGCAGCGGCCAAGACCGCGTCCCGGTACTGGGCGAGGAACACTGGGCGCTGCGCCTCCGGCAGGACGCGCAGGATGACCTGCGGGTCTTGCGGGTCCTCGTACTCGATCGGCTGAGCGGACATAACAGCAGGCTACCCTTCCCAGCACTCACCAGCCATGGAAACGACGCGGACCCGGGGCTTTGCACGCTCAGTCCCAGGCTGTGCTCGCCCGCGGCACGAACCGCAGACGCGACCAGCTAACGGAAGCCCGATGACGGCGACAGCGCGACAGGCGTCCCAGGGCCGCGGTGGCCTCATCGCACGTGAATCGCACTGAGGGGCCTGAGGACCCGGAAAGATCAAGGCCCAGGCTGGGAAACACTCCCTGACCTGGGCCTTCATCGTTGGAGCGGGTGACGGGAATCGAACCTGCACCACCAGCTTGGGAAACATTCTTGCCGTCCACTTTGCCCACTGTAAATATATGCTAACTGCCATTAAAGTGCAGGTCAGAGGCGCTTAAGCTTGTCGAGCGATGCAAGATCATATCGCTTGGTATCACCATGATCCAGTGACAAGCGGGTGACAAACGATCAGCGACGAGGTGGTCAGGTTGGGCTTCTCCCGACGGCGTCCCGGCAGTGGCGGCAAGGTCCGTTTCCAGGCGCTCTACGACGACGCGAGGGGCATCCGGCAGACGGCCGGAACCTTCGAGGACGAGAAGGCGGCCGACCAGGCATGGCGGGCGGCCGAGTCGAAGATCGCCGAAGGAAGGTCATGGGATCCACGACGAGGCAGACAGAAGTTCGGCCGGTACGTCGAGCAGACGTGGCTGCCGAACCACCGCATGGAGCTCAGCACCCGGCAGGACTACGTCTCGGGGCTGCGCTGCCACATCCTCCCCTACTTCGGGAACATGAGGATGCAGGAGATCACCTCCCAGGACGTGCGGGCCTGGCTCGTCCACATGGAGGAACAGAACGTCGGCCTCCGCCGACGCGAGTTCTGCAAGGTCTCGATCCTCAACGCGATCTTCACCACCGCGGTCGCCGACGGAGTGATCCTGCTGCACCCGAGCAGGGGCGTGCCGACCGCACCCGTACCGGAACAACCGCGCCAGATCATCACGGCCGACCAGTTCGACTCGATCTACGCCGCGCTTCCGGACACCGGCTCCCGGCTGCTCATCGAGACGGCCATCGAGAGCGGCGCCCGATGGGGAGAGCTCACCGAGCTGCGCGCCAAGGACCTCGACCTGGACACCCCGACGCTCACGATCAGCCGGGTGGTCCTCTACCTCACCCCAGAGATCCACCCCGAGGGCAAACACTTCCTCGTCAAGCCCTACCCCAAGGGCAAGAAGTGGAGAAAGCTCAAGCTCAGCCACCAGATGGTCGCCAAGCTGCGCGCCCACATCGAGACCGGCGAACTCAAGGACGACGACCTTCTGTTCTTCCGGACCATCGAGTCGGCCGTCGAGGCCGGGCCCGTGCCGGAGGACCTGGGCTTCACCGAGCCCAACGAGAAGGGCAACTCCTACCCGCACGGCACCACCACCGCCTACGGACTCGGCAAGTGCAGGTGCGAGCACTGCCGCGCCGCCTGCGCCGCCTACCGCGCGAAGCGCCGAGCCGGAGGAAAGGACAAACCCCGGAAACCACGAGTCATCGACACCGACCCGCACATCGAACGGGGAGCGTTCCGCAAACAGATCTGGATCCCCGCCTGCACCGCAGCCGCCCTCGGCTTCAACCCCAAGTTCCACGACCTGCGCCACGCCCACGCCTCATGGCTCCTGGCCGGCGGAGCCGACCTCCAGGTCGTCAAGGAACGACTCGGCCACTCCAAGATCTCCACCACCGAACGCTACCTGCACACCCTCCCCAACGCCGACGAGACCGCCCTCGACGCCCTCGACAAGATCCGCAACAGCCAAACCGAACCCGACGAGGTCGCCGCCCTCCAGGCACAACTGAACGCAGCCGACGCGGAAATCGCCAAACTCCGCACCGTACTCGCGCAACAGGTCGTTGACCAGCACTTCAGCGGCAAGCCGGACCTTCGCATCGCCTGACGCAGGCAAAGGCAGAGCCTGGCTTCACATCGGATCAACGGCCAGACTCTGCCGTATGCCTCTTGATCGCGCATTAGATCGATGGCGAACCTGGCGCGATGGAGGCTAAACGGAGAATCTTGAACGCATTTTTGCTACAAACTCCAATTCAAATTCAGGTTCAGCCGACAACAGCCCAAGAAGCACCGCCTCCATCGCACCAATATCTCCGATGATTCCGTAAGCGATCGCAAGTCGCTCAGATTCATCCAGGGTGCGATTCTTACGCTTCAATACATCCGCAATCGACGCAGTCGAGGAATGGGCTCCCATCCACGGAAATCCATAGGCCTCGACAAGGCGAACGAGATCCCTGGCAGTCGACTCAAAGTCACCGTCAGCAAAGATCCACGAGTAGGGCAACAGAGTCGGATTCAATTCCGCCACCGGAATAACGATGGTACTTGTGACGAACTGAACATCAGCCGAGATGATGTCTCGGACCACTTGTTCAATATTCTCGTCCCGCACTCCCACTACTGGATTGACTGCCACCGCCCCAGGCTGGACGTTAAGCGAGGCAGCCAGGCCGAGCCACTCGCTAACCCCGCCCGACCCTTCACGAAGAAGAATTCCATCGCCTCTATCGACGAACCCAAGCGGAACGAGCTCTCGGACACAGGCATCAATCGCCCTTGATTCTTTCAACGTCATGCTAAGCACCACCCCATAGCCAGATTTCGACTTGGAATTGACTGGCAGGCATCCTTCTACCAACAGGAAGACCAGCTTTTACGGCATTGGGCCCTGTGGGCGTAGCTCCACTCTTAACAATCTCAGGAAGACCCCAGTACTGGTTTACCTGGAGCTTGGCGTTAGGCCCATTCTTAGACTCGTGAAGAATCCATTTACCACCGTTGGCGCCACGGGAAACGATATCCACGCGGACCTCGATTCCAGATTTGGTGATCAACGTCACCTCGGTAGTGATGTTGGTGTGGCCGGCGGCGACCAGTTCGGCAATCGTCGCCTTGACCCCCAGCGCGCCCTTCGCGTTGCTAGCAGTTCCTCCGCCCTTCGGACCCTTTACCGTCTTTACGCCGACCGGAAGGACGGTTGCCAGTACTTGGCCACCGGTGACCGAAAAGCCAACGCAAGCCGTGACCGAGCCCTCGGCACAGGAGTTCGCGAAGCCCGCGAGACTGTCAAGCGTATCCTCAAAGGGCAGGCTCGAGTCCTCCACAGGGTCGGGATCGACATCGATTCCAGCATTCATGTACGTGCCGACGGCCCGGGCTCGAGCTCGGTCATCTGACCGCTTCAGGGCGGCCTGGAAGCCATCAAGGATGTTCGTCTGGAACCAGGTCTTCTTGGCGACCGGGGGTACCGCGTGAATGTAGGTGTAGTTGGGGTTGTCGTGGTCGGTGCCGTGCCAGTTGGTGTGCACGTTGTCGCAGCTGGCGCTCTGCCCATAGCATTTCAGCCCTGTGGCGTCGCTGAAGGTGGTCGGGTTGTTGTCGCCGTAGGCGTACCCGTTCCAGCTCTGTGCGTCGTCATGGTCGAAGAGCGGGTCCACGGTGGTGAAGCGGCCCGTATTGGGGTCGTACTCGCGGGCTCCGAGGTGGGTCGTCTGCGTGGTGTCGTCGGTCGCACCTCCGACGAAGCCCTTCTCGTCACTATTTGTCCAGAGCGCTGTGCCGTTCTCAGTGCGTTCCTGGCCGAAGGGGTTGTACCTGCGGACGGAGGTCTGGGAGAGGTTCGATCCAAGAATGGCGAGTTGGGCGGTCCCTTGGTGGTCCCCGATGGTGAAGGTGACACCGGTGCTGGTTCGCATCGCGACGGACTGGCCGGCGTGGGCGTAGTAGCGGATCGCTGCGGGTGTGGTTTGCCCCGGGGTGAGCCGGAGTTCCTGTCCGGGGAGGTAGAGGGTGGATCCGCCCTGGTCTCGTTTGATGAGGCGGTTGCCGTCCGCGTCGTAGACGTAGCTGGCGGTTTCACTCGTCGCGGCGCGGAGCTGCCAGACCTCGTTGTTCTTGATCGGGTTCTGGCATGTGTACTGGACGCCCAAACCTGAGTTCGCGGTCACCGCGCCACGGATCTGGAGGCATTTGCCGCTGTGCTTGGCGACGAGGCGGTAGCCGCCCTTGACCTTCTCGAGCTTCCAGGACTCGTTGTCGGCACCAGCAATGCAGTCCCACTGATCGACCTGGACGTCGTCGGCGGTGCTGGCGCCGGGCACGTCGACACAGCGGCCACTGTTGATGTTCTTGATCGTGTAGTAGCCGCCTCCGACCGATGTGAGCTGCCAGTCCTGGGCGGAGCTGCCGTCGCAGTCGTACTGCTGTAGTTTGACGCCGTTGTTCAGCCCGCTCGAGGGGACGTCCAAGCAGCGGTTGCTGTTCTTGTTGATCAGCCGGAAGGCGCCGGTGAGGTTGCCGGACTTCGGTAGAGCGGTATCGGTGACCTTGGACAGGTGTCCCTGGGCGTCGTAGTCATAGGTATGCGTCCGGCTGCCCGCGACCCGTGTCTTGAGGTTGCCCGTGGCATCGTAGGTATAGGTCTCGGCTCCCGCTCCGTAGGAGCTGGTGCCGATCTGGGTGACCGCGCCGAGCATGTGGTTCTTTACCGAGGCGTCGAGGCCGTCACTGGCACCGGCACCGTATTTGTACTCGCGCTGGCCCATCCAGCCCGATCCGTTGGTGCCCCGGCCGTCGTTCTGTTCGGAGATGCGGTTGCCGGCCTCGTCGTAGCCGTATTTGACCCGGTACGGCGCGGGACCGGACACATCGGACCCCCAGACCTGGCAGGCTGATTGGGCGGTCGACCAAGCCTCGGTAAGGCGTTGCTGGTAGTCGTACTGGAAGCACTGGTTGTCGACGGTGCCGAGCCCCGTGTCGAGGATGGACCTGACGTTGCCGGATTCGTCGTAGGTGTAAGTGGCATCACGGGCCGGCAGGGCGATGTTCTCGCGGGTGACCACGGATCGGTTGAGCCGTTTGGTGGAGAGGTCGTAACCGTTGGTGACCCAGATCCGGTTGCCGCCGTCGGACATTGTGAGCCCCGACACCTGGCTGAGGTCGGTGTAGGACGTCCCGGAGACGTAGGAAGAGAGCCCTGTGAGTCCGGTCGGACGGAGCAGCTCGTCATAGGTGGTAACAAGGTTCTCGGCTGCAAGGCTGCCTGCGGCGGGCATGCCGGTGCTCCGAACAGTGTCGTCGAGGTCGTAGACGGTGGTGTAGGAGTAGTCGGCTTGCGTGGTGCTGCCGGCGAATTTCTCCTGGCCGGGGATGCTGATGGTGGTCTTGGTCGGCCGGTTCAGCAGGTCGAAGGAGTTGACCTTGTTCTTGTAGTCGAGCTGGGTGACGCCGTCGGGGCCGAGTGCGCGGCGGACGGTGGTGTCGAGCTGACCCTTCTTGACCACGTCATAGGCCCAGGTCGCCAGGATGTTGCCCGCGTTGAAGTTGCCGCTGGCATCCGCCTGGGTCTCCGCAGTCCTGACCAGGCGCACCTGCTCGTCCGCCAAGCCGTGGGATCCGACGGATACGGTCGTGGGATCAGCGGGGGGAACGCTGGTCGCGCAGCGGCTGATCTTCGTTGTTGACCAGCCCGAGGAGATCTTCACGCTCGCTCCCGAACACGAGGAGTCCGGCGCCTTCCTCGCCGTGCTCTGCGCGGCTGCGAGTTCCCCAGCCGGCTCGCAGGAGATGCCACCCGCACTGGTCGTTCTCGTCGTGCGCGGCGACTTCATCAACCGGTGCGCAGCCGATCCGCAGCTCGCCGCGGCGCTTCAGTCAGGCTCGTTCATACTCGGGCCGATGGCCGAGGCAGACCTGCGTCGGGTGATCACCGTGCCCGCGGCCGTGTCCGGGCTGCACCTCGAACCCGGCCTGACGCACACGGTCCTCGACGAGCTGCGCTCAGGGCGGGACAGCCCTGACATCGGCGTCCTGCCCTTGCTGTCAGAGACGATGCTTACCATCTGGGAGCATCGAGAGGGTGACTGGCTCTCACCCGCGGCGGCTACGCCGCCACCGGGGGTGTTACACGGACCGTGGCCACCAGCGCCGACGGCGCCTACCAGGCGCTGGACCCGGCACAGCAAGAACTCACATACTCGATCTTCGAGCGTCTCACCGCTATCTCCTCATACAGGCGTGCTGACCCGCCGGGCGAGCAGACTCGGTGATCCCGCCGAGGACTGCACCAGCGTCGCCGTCTCTGCGGGTACCCACAGAGATCCGTTGACTACACGAGAGTGATCATCCATGTCAGTTGATCAGCATTGATCACCGCGGATCTCAGTGACAACCGGGTGACAAACGATCTAGAGCCGCGACCCCCAACCTGGGAATCACGGCTCTGACCTGCGTAAACACTGGAGCGGGCGACGGGAATCGAACCCGCACCACCAGCTTGGGAAGCTGGAGCTCTACCACTAAGCAACACCCGCGAAGCCCCGGTAGAACCATGGGGCCATGACCACAATAGCGGATACGGCGGGGGAGGGATGCCATCGATGGGTGCATCTCCGTCCGTGTCCGCGATGTGGAACTAGGCTCCGGGGCATGACGACCGAGCCCGTCTCTCTTGGCCTTCTCACGGGGGCCTCGCTGTTGTCCGCTCTCGCCACGACCGACCGCGTCTTCCGGGAGGGTTCGTGGGCTCCAGGGCAGTTGCGCGGCACCGGCTACGATCTGCGCCTGGCCGACGACCTTCTGGTGATTCCGACCGAGCCCGGTTCGCCCGGGTACAAGGCTGTGACCAGGGACACGCCGCCGGTCACCGAGTTCGCTCTCGCGCCTGGGGATTCGGCACTCATCTCGACGGTGGAGCGGTTCTCGCTCGACTTCGATGTCGCGGCCACCATCGGGCCGAAGTTCCGGTGGGCGGCCAGGGGGTTGCTCGTGCTGCAGGGTACTTCCGTTCATCCGGGTTATGGGCGGCGACAGGACGGGGTGGGTGCCTGGGTGCCGGAGGAGGATGAACGGCTTTACTTCGTCATCGCCAATGTGGGGCCGGAGAGCATCTCCATGCGGAAGGGCGATCCGATCGCCTACCTTCAGGTCCTTGGCATCGAACCGCCGGCGGAGCGGCTGCCCGTGGCCAATGTGGGCTTTGAGTTCTTGCGGGACAGGCTGTTCCGTGCGGACTCGGCGAACTCGGCGCAGGGCGGGCTCGCGTACTTTCGCAGTGTGAAGGACCTCCAGCAGTCGGTGGCGTCCGACACCGCGCAGCGGGACCGGGACTGGGCGGAACTCAGGCAGGGGGTCACCGCGGAGGTGAGCGAGGTGAAACGGCAGGTCACCGAGGCGCAGACCACGATCGACAGAGTCAACAACACCAGCAACATGATCGTGGTCTTCGGGGTGTTCCTGGTCGCCGTCACTCTGCTCGGGGTCGTGCTCACCACGTTGGTCAACATCATCGACAAGGCGCCGGAGAATCTGAGCACCACCCGGATGATCCTGGTGAGCGCCTTGGCCACGGTGTACGCGTTGAGCGCGGTCGCCGGGACGATCACGGTGGCAGTGGCGGCCAGGAACTCGCTCAGGAGGAGCTGAACCTGAACCGGATCGGGGGCGCGCCGGGTTGGGTGCCGCCGACGAGGAGGTGCACGTGGGTGTGCCGGATGGTGCCTCCGGTGTACCGGCAGTCGCCGTTGCGGATGCCCAGTCCGTAATGATCGAGTTCGTAGGTCTTTCTGAGCAGGCGGAGCACGGTGAAGAAGTCGACTTGGGCGGGTTCGGAGAGGTCCGCAATGTCGGTGACGTGCTCGTGCGGAACGAGGAGGAGGTGCAGTGCCGCCCCCTGATAGGGATAGGTGTTGGGGGTGACGCTCCAGTGGGCACTGTTGTGGACGATCTTCTGGTTCTCGTGGGTTCGCAGACCCTGGGGGCAGAACAGGCAGATTCCCGCGGCGTCGAGCCGTTGCATCTCGGCGAGCTGTTCGGGCGTCCGGTGATTGTCCAGACAGTAGAAGCTCATCGGAGGTAGTCCAGGTAGGAATAGCGTAGGCCCGAATCGTCGGTTCGGGTTTCCCGTGATGTCTCCGTGAACTGGTCGAGCCATCCTTGCGGCATGACGGTGTCCCCGCCGAACTCGTGGTGCACTCTGGTCAGATGGACCTTGTCGACGACGTCCAGGGTCTGCTGGTAAATCGACGCGCCGCCGATCACGAATATCTCCTGCCCGGTCGCCAGCTCCGCGGCGGCTGAAGCGGCGGCTGAAAGGGCCTCGGGTACCGTGGCGGTGAGGATCACCCCCTCGGACTGCCGCACCGTCGTACTGACCACCACGGAAACGCGGTTCGGCAGAGGCCGACCGAGACGGTTGACGATCGACTCGTGGGTGAGCCTGCCCATCACCACGACGTGGCCGGACGTCAGCCTCTTGAATCTGCGCAGGTCGTCGGGAAGGTGCCAGGGAATGTCCCCGTCGCGGCCGATGACGTCGTTCGTGTCCGCCGCCACGATCGCCGCGAGGATCATGAGGCGACCGGGATGTCGCGGACCGCGGGGTGCGGATCGTAGTCGGTCAGGTCGAAGTGCTCGGCACGGAACCCGTGGATGTCGGTGACCTTGCGGCCGAGGTCGTTCAGAAGCACGGTCGGCAGGCGCCGGGGCTCCCTTGCCAGCAGCGTGCGTACGGCCTCGGCCTGATCCTCGTACACGTGGGCGTCGGAGATCGTGTGGTAGTAGGCCGCCGCTTCGAAGCCGGTGAGGTGTTCCAGCATCAGCAGGAGCGCCGCGTACTGGATCATGTTGGCCGGCACGCCGATGGGCACGTCCCCGGAGCGCTGGAACATGTGCAGGTGCAGTCGGCCCTCGATGAGCCGTACGTGGACCCAGCCGTGACAGGGCGCGATGGTCGCCTTGGGCCGTTTGCCGGTTCCCCGGGTCAGATACTGCGGAATCCAGGGCGAGACGAAATGGGTACGGTCGTGGGGAAGCTCGGTGAGCTGTTCCACGAGGTGCTTGAACTGGTCGAAACCCTCGGCGTTCTCCCGGGTCGGAAAATTGTGGAATGCGCCGCCATAGGAACCGGGTCCGAGGTCCTCCGCGGGCAGGCCACGGGAACTGGTCTTGGCCTCCGTCGCCCAGTCGTCCCACCAGTCGCAGCCGAACTCCGCGAGTTCGGTCAACGTGGTCGCACCATTGATGAAGGCGCACAGTTCGCCGATGGGCTTGCGCCAGAAGGACGTGAGGCTTCGCTCGCCGATCAGTGGGAATCCGTTGGCCAGTTTGAAGCTCATCGTCTGCTGCATGAGTGTTATCGCGGCGGGGCCCTGCCGGGTCGGGACCTTCGATCCCTCATCCAGGATTCTTCGCAGAATTTGCCGGTACTGCTCATCGGGGACACGTTCAGCATAAGTGAGGTAGTTCATATCTATTCGTTTCAGGTCAGCAGATCTGCGGGAGAGACGTTGAGCGCCGCGGCGATCTCCCGGATCTGCACGAGGTGGAGGTTGCTCTCCCGGTCCGAGCTGCTCTCCCAGTCCCGCAGTTCGCGGACACTGATCAGCTCCGGTACCCGCATGGCGGCCACCAGGCCCTGCTCGGTGAGGCCGCGGGCCTGCCGCAGCTCTTTCAGCCTGCTTCCGAAGGCCGGTCGGTCGTGGACGGCGAACGCCGCACGCCGCGTGGTGAGCGTGGGCCGCAGCTCCTCGATCTGCCGGGCCAGCCGTTCCGCGAGGGTCGGCAGGTCGTGGTGGCGCACCACCAGCACCCCGGGCAGGCCAGTGACCATGCGGCTGACCAGGGCGCCTTCGGCGGCGAGCACGATGATCGGCACCAGCGCGCCCTTGGCGATGACCAGTTCCTGACCGGCGCCGGTGCTGGGATGGTGGGCGAGGTGGATGAGCAGGTCGGACCCGGCCACGCGTTCCCGGTCGAGCCGGAAGACCTCATCGTCGGGAATGCCGCTGTGGTGGACGGGGTCGGTGCTCTTGCGCGGCTGATAGAGATCGATCCCGGTGTCGGCGCACACTCCGGCCACGACATCGGAGATCGCGAAAACCTCCGTGCGGGCCTCGCCGCTCAACCCGGTGAGCGCACTCGCGAGATAACCCACCAACGCGCTTGCGGTCCGTGCTGACGTGGGCATCGAGCCATGGTAGCCGATTCCGCCGTCGCCCATCCCGGCGCGCGCTAGCATACTGCTGACAACAAGTCATTCCGACAGGAGGCACCCGGTGGTGGCAGGAAACGGGGAGAACCGCTCTTTGGTCAGTCGCGGTTTCTTTGAAGATGCCTCTAATTTTGAACTGCGGTATGTGGATGACTTCGACCGGATCCAGGAGATCGTCCGTGCACTGCGGGCGGTGGATTACAAGATTGTGCTGACTAATGGCTCCTTTGACATTCTGCATGAAGGTCATTCGATGTATCTCGAGGCCTGCCGGAGTTTTGGTGACTTCCTGATCGTCGGCCTCGACAGCGACAAGAAGATCCAGGAGCGGAAGGGACCGCACCGGCCCGCCGTTCCGGAGATCGAGCGGCTTCGCATGGTGACGCACCAGCGCGGGGTGGGGCTCGTCACGTTGAAGGCGCTGTCCGACCCGAAATGGGCACTGATCAAGGCGGTGCGGCCGGACGTGCTCGTCGCGACGGCGGACACCTACAGCCAGGCGGAGATCGCCGAACTCGAGTCGGAGTACTGCGGTGAGGTCCGCGTACTGGAACGCATGGCCACGATCAGCACCTCGGCGCGGCTGCGCCGGATCCAGCTCGGCCTGTCCGAGCCGGACACCCGCGTGCCGGCCGAGACATGAAGGCCGAGACATGAAACAGGTCCTGCTCTACCTGCCGGTGCTGCACGCGGGATATGAGGCGTTTCTGGACCGGCATGCCGACGCCGCCGAGGTCCTGCTCCTCGGGACCGGCTTTCACGCGCTCTTCCCCAGCCTCGCCAAGGACATCCGCGCGCTGGCACCGGAGCGGGCGGCGGAGTATCTGCGGTTGTCCAGGCCGGCCCGGGTCGTCCAGCCGCAGGACCTTCCGGCGGCGCTGACGGCGTCCGTCCTCGTCCTGCCGGACGAGGAGATCATGCGGTCCCTCGCCGTGACCTACGACCTCGC